>DBGBEC010000001.1:0-7657 GCA_048477415.1 Candidatus Limivicinus sp.
GCCAAGACGGAAGCCGGGGGAGAGGATCTTGGAGAAGGTGCCAAAGTACATCACAAGGCCGTTTTCATCCATGCTCTTGAGAGCGGGCAGGAACTCGCCCTTGAAGCGCAGGTCGCCATAGGGGTTGTCCTCGATGACGGGGACCTGGTACTTGTTGATTATCTCCATGAACTTCTTGCGGCGCTCCAGAGGCCAGGTACGTCCGCTGGGGTTCTGGAAATCGGGGATGACGTAGATGAGCTTTACATTCGCGGTGTTGGCGAGGACCTTGTCCAGCTCCTCCATTATCATGCCGTTCTCGTCGGTGGGTACCTCCACGAAGTTGGGCTGATAGGCGTTGAAAGCGTTTATGGCGCCCAGGTAAGAGGGGCTCTCCATGACCACCACGTCGCCGGGGTTGAGGAAGAGCTTACCGCAGAAGTCGAGGCCCTGCTGGCTGCCCGCCGTCAGGATGAGGTGCTCGGGATCGGTGGCGATGTTGTTCTTCTCTTTCATGCGCTGGGCGATCTGCTGCCTGAGAGGGAGCCAGCCCTCGGTCTGGCCGTACTGAAGGGCGACCTGGCCCTGCTCGTCCATAACGGCGTCAAAAGCGGCCTTTATTTCCTTAACGGGGAAAAGCTCCGGCGCGGGAAGCCCGCCGGCGAAGGATATGATCTCGGGTCTGGCGGTGAGCTTGAGCAGCTCACGGATATCGGAGACCTTCATTCCGTCCATTCTGTCCGCAAAATTATACATTCAATTTCCCTCCTGTTTTTTAATAGACTGCTATTAAAATATATACCATAAAACAGCAGCTATGTAAACAGTTAAATCGGCGCAGGGCTCGTTAAGTTTTGGGCTATTTCCCGCCCATAAACCTCAGCAGGGCCACCTGCGGCTCGCTGTCGGCGCTGATCTCTATACAGTCGGTGTCATAGTGGTGTATCATCTCCGGGGCCTCGAAAAGGTCGGTGAGGGCCGTGACATGCTCCAGGCGCCGTGCGCCCCGCTTCCCGTCCCTGTAGTGCATGGGGATTATCACCTTTGGGAAGAGCTGCTCTGTCATGCGCCAGACCTCCTGGGCGGGCAGGGCCGTGCAGGAGCCCGCAGTGACCATAAGGGCGTCGGCCCCGAAAAGACGGCTTATCTCCCCGCCGGTCAACTGGGTGCCCAGATCCCCCATGTGGGCGGCTTTAAGGCCGTCCGCCTCTAAAATATGGATGAAGCAGCTTCCGCGCATTTTGCCGCATATACCGTCGTGGCTGACTTCCAGGCGGCTTATCCTGAAGGGGCAGTCCGCGTCGCCCCGCCCGGAGAGCTCCACGCCCTGGCGAAAATTATGGCCGTAATGCTCGTGGCTTATGAGCAGCTTGTCCGCCTTCACATGAAGGGGCGGATAACCCGCGGTGTACCTGCTGTTGTAGGGGTCTATCACCACCCGGTAGCCCCGGTGGCTTATCAGAAAACAGGCGTGGCCCAGCCATTGTATCGTCATTTCAGTTCACCCTATCCTTCCATTATGTGCATGCCGCGTATCTCCGGCGTCTGTATGCGCTGGAGTATCTCAAAGGCGTGGGGCTCCAGATAGTCCCAGGCTCCGGCGCTGAGATCCCGGCGGCGTAGCTCTTTTATGACTGCGGCGCATATATCCTCCACCACGCCGGCCTTCGTGGCCTGAGCCTCCGGCTCGTTTTCAGCCAGCAGGAGAAATTCCAGGGCGGAGCCCAGCCCGCCCAGCAGGGGAAGCTCCTCCATGCCCCTGAAGGCCCATTTGTAATAGGGCATGTGGGCCCCGTTAAGAAGGTATATCATCTCTGCGGCGGCTTTCACAAACTCCGTCAGTGCCAGCATGGCCGCGCCCTGCTGGCCGTGGCGCAGACAGCGGCCGTAGTTATACTGGCCCGCCTGGGCCATCTCCGCCGCCCTGGCTGCGAGTTTTTTGAGCCGCACATCCTCCGGCATGCCGTGGAGCAGCGTTTGACGCAGGGCGCTGAACTGGCCCAGCTCGTCCCGCCAGACCTGGCCATTGGTGGCCTCGGCCAGGGCATAGGAGGGGATGGCGAGCCACTGCCGCCAGTGCTCCGGCGCGCCGGAGGAGCCGGTATAGCGCCGGTAGAAAAAGCCCGTGCGCATTACGCCCCGGTTCCCGCCGCCCAGACTGCTGCGTCCGCCCTGCCGCTCTATGGGCAGGCTCCTGTAGGCCCGGGCCAGCTCTACGCCGATCTCGATATCGTCCAGGTCGCTTATCCAGATGCAAAAGCCGTTTTCCCAGTCGTGATCCCTGGATATCTCGTCGTCAAAGCCGAAGCACTCGGAGCCATGGCCCGCAAGCCCCACGGCGAGGCGCTCCTCATAGCGGGGAAAGCGGCTGCGGATAAGCTCGCGGCCATAGTCCTCATAAAAGGCTCTGGCCTCTTCAAGCCCCTTCATATATCCTCTCCGCCCTTTCCTTAAGCTCTTTCGCATAGAAAAAATACCCGAAATGATCGAAGCTGGGTGCGCATTTTGAGATGGTGAAGGCGTGATAGCCGTCCCGGCGAAGCCCGGGGGCGTTCAGCCTTTCCCAGGCCGCCTCCATGCATTCCCCTATGCGCTCATCCTCAGGGTCCTGCCGGTCGTACAGCTCCGCCAGGTTGCAGAGGGTCACGGCCAGTTCGTTTTCCGGGCTGTCACAGCGGGCGATAATGTCCATGGCCCGGCGGAAAAGCCCCTCGGCCCTGCCGTATTCGCCCAGGTCCTCATAGCTGAGGGCCATGTTGTTGTAAAGCCCGGCGAAGCGATAGTCGTTTGGGTCCAGGCTCCGGGAATACACCCGGCTCACATGGGCGAAGTGTTCCAGCGCCTCCCGGGCCCGGCCAAAAGCCTTCAGCGTGGTGGCGGCGTTCAGCGCAACTGTGGCCCCGGAGACTGTGTGAGCGAGCCGACGCTCACTTATTATCTCCAGCCCCGCATACACGGCGGCCAGGCCCTTTTCTTCATTCCGGTCCCGGCGGTAATGGCCCATAAGCTCGCTCAAAAGGCTCAGCTCCGCACGCCAGTCCCCCGAGGCGGCGGCCCGTTCCCGCCAGGTCTCCAAAAAGACGCCGGCCTCTGCCTCCCGCCCGGTTTCATAGATGGCGTCCAGCTCCTTTATTATTTCCGGCACGTTCAGGCTCTCCCCGGTCGGGGCCGCGTCCGGCAGCCCCGTATAGGCTGAGGCGTCAAAGCAGCAGGCGGGTTCCATATAGTCCATGTCTCTTCTCCTCTCTTGAAAGCAGGCCCACGCCTGGTGTATAATCTGAGTAATTTACTCTTTTTGTAGAATACTACCATTGATGATAAAAGGAGGCTGTGGCATGAGCAACAGTTTGATAAATGAAAAGTCTCCCTACCTCCGGGCCCACGGGGAAAACCCGGTGGATTGGTATCCCTGGGGCAGAGAGGCCTTTGAAAAGGCCAAGAGGGAGGATAAGCCCATATTTCTCAGCATCGGTTATTCCACCTGCCACTGGTGCCATGTGATGGCGGAGGAGTCGTTCCAGGACAGGGAGACGGCGGAGATCCTCAACCGCCACTATGTCTCTGTGAAGGTGGACCGGGAGGAGCGGCCGGATGTGGACGGGGTGTATATGGAGGTCTGCACCGCTCTCACCGGCAGCGGCGGCTGGCCCCTGACCATTGTTATGAGCCCCGAGGGCAAGCCCTTTTTTGCCGGGACCTATCTTCCCCGGGAAAACCGGGGCGGCAGGCTGGGGCTTATCCCACTGCTGAAGGCCCTGGCGGAAAAATGGGCCCTGGACCGGGGGGCGCTTCTGAAGGCCGGGGAGGAGATAAGCGCCCATATAAACAGACCAGAGCCCACCGGCAGCGCCCAGGCGGATGAGAGCTTTCTGAAAAGAACTGTGGAGCAGTTCTATGCCTCCTATGACAGGGACTACGGCGGCTTCGGCCGGGCGCCCAAGTTCCCGGCGGCCCATGATCTGCTTTTCCTGCTGCGCTATTCCAGCCTCTCCGGGGACAAGCAGGCCCGAAAGATCGCCGAGCACAGCCTCCAGCAGATGTACCGGGGCGGCATATTTGACCATATAGGCGGGGGCTTCGCCCGCTACTCCACAGACAGGGAGTGGCTGGTCCCGCACTTTGAAAAGACCCTCTATGACAACGCCCTTCTGGCCTATACCTATGCCGAAGCCTGGCAGGATGGGCGGCTGCCCCTGTACCGGCAGGTGGCCGAGTCTGTTCTGGACTACTGTCTGAGAGAGCTCCGCTCCCCGGAGGGCGGCTTCTGCTGCGGCCAGGACGCGGACAGCGGCGGCAGGGAGGGAGCCTATTATCTTCTCACTCCCGCCGAGGTCAAGGCCCAGCTTGGAAACGAGGACGGCGGGCATTTATGCGAGTGCTATGACATAAGCGAGGAGGGGAACTTCCAGGGCGGCAGCATACCGAACCTGCTGCTCAACCAGCGCTGGCGGCTGCTGCCCGAGGGCTATGAGCAGCTTCGCGAAAAGCTGCGCCTCTACAGGGCGGCGCGGCTGCCCCTGGCCACCGATAAAAAACAGCTCAGTTCCTGGAACGGGCTCATGCTCATGGCGCTTGCCAAGGCGGCCAGAGTTTTCGACAGTTCCCGCTATCTCTCCGCCGCCCTGGCCCTGAAGGATTTTATCCTGAAAAAGGACGGTGACGGAGACTTCACAGCCTGCCGCATAGACGGGGAAAACCGCGTTCCGGCCCAGCTTGACGACTATGCCTTCTGTGCCCTGGGGCTGTGGGAGCTGTCTCAGGTCTGCTTTGAGGGGGAGATATATCTGGCCATGGAGCGCTTCGGCGAGAAGATAAGGGAGCTGTTCCGGGACGAGAGGGGCGGCTATTTCCGCACGGCGACCGGGGCTGAAAAGCTTATCAAGCGGCCCAAGGAGCTGTTTGATGGGGCTATGCCCTCGGGCAACAGCGCCGCCGCCCTATTGTTCGACCTGCTGTGGCGCATGACGGGGAAGAGCCGCTGGCAGGAGGCACGGCAGGAGCAGCTTAGCTATATCTGCCGCCGGGCGGAGGACTATCCCGCAGGCTGCGCCTTCGGCTCGTGCGCTCTTTTGGGCCAGGTCTATCCCACAAAGGAGCTGCTCTGCGCCGCCCAGGAGCCTCCGGAGACTCTGGACAGGCTCATGTCAAAATACGCCCCGGAGCTCTGCCTGCTGGTGAAGACCCCGGAGAACGAAAAGAGCCTGGAGAGCTTCGCCCCCTTCACAAAAGGCTTCTCCCCGGAGGGCGAAAAGCCCCGCTTCTGCCTGTGCCAAAACGCCGCCTGCGGCCTGCCCTTCACTCTGGACTGAAAACGACAGAAAGCTGAAAATGCCTCCCTCGCCCAGCAGGCGGGGGAGGCACTGATCATATCATCAGATCACCGCGGAATGTACCAGCTCCAGGGCCTGGAGAAGCTGGGGCTGGGCGACCTTTAGAAAGACCCGGTTTTCTCCTATGCCGCCGGAGATGGTCTTGATACCGGCGCTGCCCAGAAGTGAGACGAGCTCAGACAAGGTGAGCGGCCCCGCAGCCTTGCCCACAGCGCTTACGGTGCTCTGGCTCTCGCTTCTGGTGACGCCCGCGTATGCCGGGCGGCGCTCGTCGGGCATGGCATGGACCAGGGTGCCCGCCGTCTTCCTGAAGGAGGACAGCAGCCGAAGCTCCACTCCGTTTGTCATGGCCAGCCTTACCGACTGTGGGTGGAGAACCTGAGAGCCCGAAAGGGCCAGGCTGAGCATATCCCTGTAATCTATCTCCTTTAAAAGCCGGGCCCCGGTCACAAGGCGGGGGTCGGCCGTATATATACCGTCCACATCTGTGTATATCTCGCAGCGGCCCGCCCGGAAGGCGGCGGCCAGGGCCAGGGCCGTGGTGTCGGAGCCGCCCCTGTTGAGGGTGGTTATATCCCCGCCGGGGGCCAGACCCTGGAAGCCGGCCACAACGGCGATCTCGCCCCGGTCCAGGCTCTCCTGGAGCCGCTGGGGCATTATGAGACAGGGGCTCGCGTCCAGAGGTCCGGGGTCCGTTACGATCCCCGCCTGCCAGCCGGTGAAGGAGCGGGCCTCCGCCCCAAGACTTTCAAGCATTATGGCCATGAGGGCGGCGGACTGCTGCTCACCCGTGGCCATAAGAGCCGCCAGCTCTCTCCCCGGCGGTGAGGGCGATATCTGCCGGGCCATATCCGTCAGTACGTCGGTGCTGTCCCCGGAAGCGGAGACCACCACAATAAGCTCATGCCCCTGCCGCCGGGTCTCCAGGCATATGGCCGCGGCCCGGCGCAGCCTCTCCATGTCGGCCAGGGAGCTTCCTCCGAATTTCTGCACAATCAACATGCTCTTTCCTCCAAGGCGAAGCCCCTGGATATTTCGTTGAGGGCCCCGCCGCTGCCGCCGAAAACGCGGCTGACCCATTATATACAGCGGCCCATTTATGTGTGCGGCTGAATAATATCCGGCAAAAATGGCAAGAAAATACATGAGGCCCGGAGGCCGCGGTTTTTTTGGCTGCGGGCTACATATATTATCATACCGCGATCATACCGAAGACGGACCGGCGCGGGCTTTTTTATTCCGGGGGGTGGAGCAGTGGGGAAAGGCGCGGCAAAATATCTTTTGGCGCTGCTGTATACGGCGGCGGCAGTGGGCGCTATCTGGCTTGCTGTCAGGTTCCTTCTGCCCTGGACGGCCCCCTTCCTTCTGGCCTTTTCCCTGGCGGCCCTTATGGAGCGGCCGGTCCGGGCCCTGGCCCGCCGGGGCCTGAAAAGGAGCGCGGCGGCCGGGATCTTCACTTTGGCCCTGCTGGGCCTTATCATATGGGCCGCCGCCGCGCTCACCGCCTGGGCAGTGTCTGCCGCGACAGGCTTCGCGGGGGAGCTGCCCGGCCTTATGGAGAGCCTGGGCAGGGGACTGAGCAGCCTTGAGCGGACAGCCCTGGCCTATATCGCCGCCGCTCCGGAAGGGGTCTCGGCCTATTTGGAGAGCGCCATGGACGCGGTGGCGGGGCTTTTGTACAGCCTGCCGGAGCGCCTGTCACAGTGGGCTCTGGACGCGGTGGCGAGAGCCGCCCAGAACAGCCCTGATATGATCCTCTTCGCCGTCACGGCGGGCATAGGCACATATTTCCTCTCCGCCTCCTTCCCCCGGGTGATCGCCTTCCTCATGGCCCAGCTCCCGAGCGAGCTCAGACGGAAGCTGGAGGGCCTGGGCCGGGACCTGAAAAGCAGCTTCGGCGGCTTTTTCCGTGCCCAGCTCATCCTGATGGCCATGACCTTTTTTGAGCTGCTCCTGGCCTTCCTGCTGCTGAATGTGAAAGGGGCGGCGGCCCTGGCCGCGGTGACGGCCCTTGTCGACGCTCTGCCCGTGTTTGGGACCGGACTTATCCTTCTGCCCTGGGCGGCCTATTCGCTGCTCCTGGGGGAGACGGGCCTGGGTCTCGGGCTCGTGATAAGCTGGGCGGCTGTGAATCTCATAAGAAACTGCGTGCAGGCAAAGCTCTTAGGGGACCAGATAGGCCTTGACCCCATAGCCTCCCTTATGGCCATGTATGTGGGCTGGCGGGTATGGCATGTGTGGGGCATGCTCCTTTTCCCCATCCTCCTTGTGACCATCTGCCAGCTGAACGACCGGGGCCTTATAAAGCTGTGGAAAAGCCTGTAGTCCCCGCGCCCAGTCCTTTTCAG
>DBGBEC010000002.1:0-3098 GCA_048477415.1 Candidatus Limivicinus sp.
GTCTTAACATCAATTATAAAAAGGCTCCACCGTATCCCCAGATCAAAGCCCGGCGCAAGCGGGTTTGATTTGGATAAGGAAGAAGGAACGGACGAATATGGAGCTTGGGGCAACGCCGCAAGCGGAATGCAGTCCGTTTCTTCTGACGCCGTGGGCAGTTAAAAATCGGCGTTGCCGGTGGTGCGGGGGTGGAGTTCCACGTCGCGGATGTTGGAGACGCCGGTGAGATACATCACCATGCGCTCGAAGCCCAGGCCGAAGCCCGCGTGGCGGCAGCTTCCGTAGCGGCGGAGATCCAGATACCACCAATAATCCTTCTCGTCCATGCCCAGCTCCTTTATCCGCTGCTGAAGCACTTCGAGCCGCTCCTCGCGCTGGCTGCCGCCGATTATCTCCCCGATACCGGGCACAAGACAGTCCGCCGCGGCAACGGTCTTCCCGTCGTCGTTGAGGCGCATATAGAAAGCCTTTATATCCTTGGGATAGTCGGTGACGAAGATGGGCTTTTTGAAGACCTCCTCGGTGAGATAGCGCTCATGCTCGGTCTGAAGGTCGATGCCCCACTTCACCGGATAGTCGAATTTACGGCCGCTGTTTTGCAGCAGCTCCACAGCCTGGGTATAGCTCACCCGGCCAAAGTCGTTTGAGACCACGTTGTGGAGCCTGTCGAGCAGGCCCTTGTCCACAAAGGCGTTGAAAAACTCCATCTCCTGGGGGCAGCGCTCAAGCACGGTATTTATGATGTACTTGACCATGGCCTCGGCCAGCTCCATGTCGTCCTCCAGATCGGCAAAGGCGATCTCCGGCTCTATCATCCAGAACTCCGCCGCGTGGCGCTGGGTATAGCTCACCTCCGCCCGGAAGGTGGGGCCGAAGGTATACACATCGCCAAAGGCCATGGCAAAGTTCTCCGCGTTGAGCTGGCCGGAGACTGTAAGGCTGGTGGCCTTGCCGAAGAAGTCCTTGCTGTCGTCCACGCTGCCGTCTTCCTTCAGGGGCAGCTTGTTGAGGTCCAGAGTGGTGACGCGGAACATCTCTCCCGCGCCCTCGCAGTCGGAGCCGGTGATGATGGGGGTCTGGGCATAGACAAAGCCCCGGCCCTGGAAAAACTCGTGTACGGCCTGGGCGGCCACGCTTCTGACCCGGAAGGTAGCGGAAAACAGGTTGGTCCTGGGCCGCAGGTGCTGTATCGTGCGTAGAAATTCCACGCTGTGCCGCTTCTTCTGAAGGGGATAGTCCGGGGTGGAGGGGCCCTCCACCTCTATGCTCCGGGCCTTCAGCTCGAAGGGCTGCTTGGCCTGGGGGGTGAGGCAGAGCCTGCCCTTCACGATGAGGGCCGCGCCCACGTTCTGCCGGGCGATCTCGTCATAGTTTTCAAGGCTCTCCCGCTCGAACACTACCTGGAGAGACTTGAAGCAGCTTCCGTCGTTGAGCTCGATAAAGCCAAAGTTTTTCATGTCTCTCACAGTCCTTACCCAACCGCAGACTGTGAGCTCGCTGCCGTCCATGGCGGCGGCTCCGGCGTATATCCCGGATATTTTCTGACGCTTCATATTGCATCCGTACCTTTCTGATATGAGTGATCTGCGGCCTGGGGCCGGATCCTTATGATTATAACACAGAGCGGGCCTTTTTCAAGCCTTCCCCCGACTCAGAATATAAATTCTATCGGGGCCTCGTAATTGCGGAGGCTTACCTCCCGGTATTCGCCTCCGGCCTCGCCGTCCCGGGTCCAGGAGACGGGCTTTTCAAAGCTGAAACGGGCCTTCTTCGTATGTAAAATAAGCAGCTTATCGCTGTCATAGCGCTGGGTCAGCACGCTTGTTACCATGTTGCCCAATTCCTCCACGCCGCCGGGGTCCTTCACCAGCACAAGCTCGGATATCCCGTCACCCAGGCAGACCATCTCCTCCCTCAGCCGGACTATCCCCGCCACAGAGGTGGAGTTTGACATGCTGCCATAGACCAGCCTGTCCTCTATCACGCCCCCGTCATATTCCACGCGGGTGTTGTAGACCTCTATTTTAGGGAGCTGGGCCATGCCCTGAAGCACATAGGCCAGGTGTCCCAGCATTTTCTTCTGGTTCTGGGGGGTGGCGTAGCTCACCTCGGTAAAAGCACCGAAGGCGGCGATATAGGCAAAATACTTGTCCTCCCCAAAGCCTCCCACGTCAAAGGGGTGGGGCTCGCCGTACAGGATGCGCCGGGCGGCGCCCACAGTGTCGTTCTTGGGCAGGCCCAGGGTGGTGGCCACATCGTTCGCCGTGCCCATGGGGATATAGGCGAGCTTCGGCGGGTCCTTCAGCCGCATAAGCCCGGCTATTACCTCGCTCAGGGTCCCGTCTCCGCCGATACAGGCCACCGTGTCATAGCCCGGGCCATAGCGGGCGGCAAAGTCCGTGGCGTCACCCCGGCCGGAGGTGAAGAACAGGCTCGTCCTGAAGCCGCCGTTATCCAGCGTTTTCAGGGCCTCGCCAAGGTTGCTCTTGTACCCGCCCCGGCCCGCCGCCGGGTTTATGATGAGCATAAGCTTTCTCTCCATCTCTTCGCCCTCCTCTTTTGTACAGTCAATTATAATACATCCCGCCGAAATAGTAAACAGACGAAGGTCCCCGAAAAAAGCCAAATGGACGCAGTTTTCTGCGTCCATTAAATCGCTTTTTCAACTTAAGCCATCTGGTTGAGCTTGCCAGCCATCGCGGACTTCTTGTGTGCCGCGTTGTTCTTGTGCAGCAGGCCCTTGCCGGCCGCGCGGTCAACAGTCTTAACAGCAACTTTATAGGCACTGACGGCTGTCTCGCGGTTGCCCTCGGCAACAGCGGCGTCAAACTTTTTCATCATGGTCTTGAGCTCGGCCTTGTCAGCGCGGTTCTTGGCTCTGAGCTCCTTAGACTTTTCGTCTCTCTTGGCAGAAGATTTAATGTTGGCCATGTTTTGTTCGCCACCTCCTCCTATAAAATTGAGTTTCCAACTCGCGTTTAAAGATTATAGCAAATTCATCCCCGGAAATCAAGCTTTTTTTCAAAAAAACATATATTTTTCCGCCCTTGTTATTCCTCGCCCGAAACTGGGGAAAAATACACAAGATATTGAAGGAA
>DBGBEC010000003.1:0-4524 GCA_048477415.1 Candidatus Limivicinus sp.
GTGCGCGGGCGTATTTGCCCTGCTCATGGTCTGGGGCCTTTTCAACATACATCCGGGGGCGGAGATAATAAAAGAAAAAGCCCCGGCGGAGAGCCCTGCTGTCAGCGCTCCCCCGGCAGAGACACAGGCCCCGGCGGAAGAGTCCCCGGCGGCAAGCCAGGAACCTGAGGCTCTCCCGGAGGCCACGCCCACGCCGGAGCCTCAAGTACATTATACCATCCCTTACGGTTCGGTGGTCGCTCCGGCGGCAAACCCCGCGAACTTCGGCACCGTGCCCGTGAGCAGCGCCTCTGAACTCAGCGCCGTGATCGAAAAGGCCCGACAGTCCGGCCTCCTGCGTGAGGACGAGACCGTGGTCTTTGACCCCTCCCTTGAGTTCAACACCGGCAGCTATTATAAAGACATCGTATATTACCTGGACGAAACTATCCTTGCCATCGCCTGGAAGCAGATAGTAGACGGCAACACCGTCACCTGCATGGAGGTAAAGCTGGCAGACGCCTCCCAGTTCAGAAGAAAGATAACCGGCGACGCCTACGGCAGCCCGACGGACTATCTTTCTAACCTCTATAAATCCACCAACGCCGTAGTAGCCATGAACGCGGACTTTTATCAGTTCCGGGATTACGGCGTAATGGTGTACGACGGCATAGTCTATAAATGCACGGACAAAAACTATGTGGAAAAAGACGGGATAAGCTATAAATGGTATAACTGCCTGGACAACTGCTTTGTCACCCAGAACGGGGACCTGCTTTTCAAATACTTCGGCGAGCAGTACTCCTGGGAGGAGCTTCAGCAGTTTGTAGACGACAACGGCGTGGTCTTTTCCCTGTCCTTCGGCCCTGTCCTTGTGGATAATTACGAGGTGAAGACCCATTATGACGGCTGGTATCCCGTTGGCGAGGTGAACGAGGGCTATTCCCGGGCCGGTATCGGCCAGGTGGACGAGCTCCACTATCTCTACATGTCTCTGAACCATTCCGACGAAAAGGCCGCCCGCTGGACCATGCTGGAGTTTGGTCAGTTTTTCCAGAGCCGCGGTGTGAAAAGCGCCTATGCCTTTGACGGCGGCCAGACCAGCGAGATCATCTTCAACGGCGATATATATAACCATATCGACAAATCCTCAGAGCGCTGGATAAGCGACATGATCTACTTCGGCACAGCCATCCCCGAGGAGGTATGGAACAATGGATAACGTGCTATTCTCCATCGGCGGGCTGACCCTGTTCAAAAACGCCCTCGTTATCTGCCTGGGCGTGCTTGCCTGCGCCCTGCTCACAATGGCCCTCTATAAGCGCGAGACCGGGAGCGCCGCCCCCGTCGTCTGCGTTCTGCCATTTGCCTTCCTCCTCTCTGCATTCTTCGCGAGGCTTCTGCACTGGTACTTCACCGGCTATGCCTATGACAGCTTTATCCAGGCCTTCACAGATTTTACCGTGGGCAGCTTCGCCCTGCCCGGGCTCATTATCGGGGTGCTCATCGCCGTCCGGCTGTCTCCCAGCCCCGGACCCAGGGAGCCGGGGCTAATGCTGGACTGCGCTGCCCCCGGTCTTGCCCTGCTGACTGCCGCCATTCGCTTCAGCTCTTTCTTTACCAACACCTGTATCGGCAACAGAAACGTAGAGTCAAAGCTTTTCCAGTGGTCCCCGCTCAGCATTGCCATCACCGACAATGCCGGAAACACTGACTACAGGCTCAGGGTGTATTTCATCGAGGGGACGCTCATGCTGCTGGCGGCGGTGCTGCTCCTAATCCTGTTCAAAAAGCTGCTCTCCGCCCCTCACGCCCGGTCTTACAAGGCTTATGGCGATCTGAGCAAGCTCTTTATCGTCATCTTCGCCTGCGTTGAGATCGTCATGGACAGCATCCGGAACGACTCCATACTGATGCGTTTCCGCTTCCTCCACAAGCTCAATCCCTATTCCTCTTTTATAAGCCTTGCCCAGGTCTTCGCCATGGGGCTGCTTATCTGGGTCTTTGTGCACTACCTTGTGCGCTCGGCAAGGGTACACGGTTTTGGCAGGGGCCATGCCCTGTCCATCGCCCTCTTCCTGCTCTGCGCCGTCCTGATAGGCGGCACCGGAGAATTTTGTATCCAGCGCTTCGGCATGGTGAAGTTCATCCTCACCGTGAAGACCTGGGGCTACATCTCCATGCTGCTTGGCTGCACCGGGATCGCCCTGCTGATACGCCGCCTGTACGGGCAATGCCTCGACCCGGCGGATAATTATTAAAATATAGAGCATATATAGAGCGCAAAAAAGAACGATCCGTAAGAACCGTTCTTTTTTTGCGTTTGGCTTATTGTTTTTCCAGTTCCAGCACCTGGTTGAAGGCGGGGCGCTTGGATGGGCTGAACTGGTGGGAGACCAGGAGGATGGTCCTGTTTTTCACGGACAGGAGCAGGTCCTCTATTTTACCCGCCGTATCCTCGTCAAGATTCGCAAGGGGCTCATCCAGGATCAGCAGCTCCTGATCCCGCAGGAGGGCTCTCGCCAGGCACACCCGTTTTTTCTCTCCGCCGGAGAGGTTGGCCCCGTTCTCGCTTATCACTGCGTCCAGGGCCTTGCTGTTCGCGAGCCGGGAAAGACCCACGCTCTCCAGCGCCTCAATGAGCCGCTCTTCCGGAATGTCGGCGTACATGCTCAGATTACTGCGCAGGCTGTCGTTGAAAAGCACCGGCTCCTGGCGGAGCACCGTCATGAGCCGGTAGGCCTCCCGTGGGCCCGAAAGCGCCCTGCCGTCCATGAGTATCTCACCGTTTTCGGGTCTCAGATAGCCCAGAAGCAGGTTTATGGCCGTGGTCTTCCCGCAGCCGCTGGGCCCCTGGATGAGGCAGCGCCCGCCCTTTTTCAGCCTAAGCTCAAGCTCTCGGAGGATGGGCCTTTCCTTCCCGTAGCTGAAGCTGACATTTTGAAAGCGCAGCTCCTCCTTCATCGGGGCGGGCTCGGCAGTCTCCTCCTCATCTGCCTGGCCCTGGGCTATGAATGCCTCCATCTCCCGGCAGACAGGACCGATCGCAAGAAGCTGCCGGATGATCTCCGCCAGGGAAATAAGCGGATAAGATAGCTGGTCGATCATCCCTATCGCCACGAAAAAGTCGCCTGCGGAAAAATCGCCCCGCAGCACCAGCCAGGCGGAAAAGGCCAGCACGATAAAATATGACAGGTATGAGATAAGGGCGCTTATGAGCTGTGACAGGGCCGAGAGCTTCTTGTCCTGAAGAAGCTTTCCCCAGGAGCTGTGGTTGAGCTTGTCAAAAAGGCCCAGTATGCGGCGCTCAGCGCCGTAGTTTTTTATAAGCTCGAAGCCGGAAAGCCAGTCATTTACCCGGGCAAGCTCCCGCTCCAGCGCCCTCAAATACTCTCCCTGGGCCCTCTGAAGCCGCTTTTCGATAAGCTTTGGAACATATAGGGGAGTGCTCAGCAGGAAAAGACAGATAAAAGCTACTCTCCAGTCCAGCAGAAAGAGACCCGCGCTCACAAGGACGATCTTGAACAGTATTTCCCAGAAAATGGGCTCCAGCTCAAATTTCCTATTTTTTATTGCCTCTGTCTGGTTCGTATATATGGAAATATACTCGCCCTGGGGTTTTTGCAGATAGTCGACATAGCCCCGGCAGATAAGGCTCTCAAAGATGTCCCGCTTCAGGCCCCTAACAGAGGCTGCCGTATAAGCTGCCGCAAGCCTGTTATAAAGATAATAAAATAGCAGCTCAAGAACTATGAAGCACAAAAGCAGCAGCGCCCTGCCCAAAGCGGCGGAGCCATTGGCTGCCAGCGCGTTATCAAGCACCTGCCCTTTAAAAAACTGCAAGACCACCGCGAAAACGGCGCTGAAAAAGACCGAGGCCGCCGCGCCAAGATATAAAGCCCCGTTTGCTCTGCGATATTTTTTCATATTAACCTCCTATGCGCTTTGTGCGATAGAAGGATACAAAGTTTTTCCTTCTATCGTCAGAAGGAAGTTCTTAGTCTGACCATTTTTTCTGCCTCTCTTTCCTTGTATATCGAAATAATACCACAAGGGCGCAAAGTCCGCAAGGGGCTTGTGGATATGCCGGTAAAATGATAAAATCACAGTGGGAGGCGGGAAAATGCTGTATGTAGAGCCTGATTTTTACAAGGATTTCAAGTGCGCCGCGGATAAATGCGCCCATAGCTGCTGCCGTGGCTGGGAGATAGATATAGACCCGGATACCGCGGAGCTTTACATGTCCCTTGAGGGCGAGCAGGGCCAAAGGCTGAGAGAGTGGATCTCTTTCCAGCCCCAGGCGCATTTCATCTTAGACGGGGAGGAGCGCTGCCCTTTTCTCGACAGCCGGGGGCTCTGCACCCTGATAACAGAGCTTGGAGAGGCGGCCCTCTGTGATATCTGCCGCGAACATCCAAGATTTTATAACTGCCGCCCTGACAGAGAGGAGCGGGGACTGGGCCTCTGCTGCGAGGCGGCGGCGGAACTGCTCCTGGCGGGGGAGGGGCCGCTGCGCCTTGAGGCATACGGCGCGGCGGAGAAAAG
>DBGBEC010000004.1:0-2139 GCA_048477415.1 Candidatus Limivicinus sp.
CCACGCGCACAACGTCGGATACGTTGGCGTCCGCCAGGCCCTCGGCCACTACAAGCGGCCCGGATATTTTTGTTATTCTTCCGCTCATTTTTACCATCCTTTCGTCAGAAGAAGCTCATTGCGCTCCGTTTCCGCCAAACAGCCTGCGGCTCTTTGGCGCAACCTGCGCTCCATTCCCTCCTTCTTTGGGATCAATCGCCTAAGATGTTGCTGCCCACGGCCCGTTCCACGGCGTCCTTCAGGGCAGACTGGCCCAGGCCCAGGGAGCCTTCCCGGCCGGGGATGAGGATCAAGGCCGGGGTGGGGCTGTCCTTGAATTTGTTTATCTCGTGTGACAGCTGGGCCGCAAAGGTCTCTTCAATATAGATTATGGCATAGTCACCACCGCCCCGGGTGAGGGAGCGGAGGGCCTGCCCCGCTTCCGCGGCATTCGCCGCGGGGTAGGTCTCAAGACCCAGGGCTTTGAAGCCCATAACGGTCTCTCTCCCGCCGATGACCGCAATTTTAAGCATACAGATCACGCAGCCTTTCCCGAATAACCTGGGCGTCGATGCCCGAAAGCCGCCCGGTGAGGATCATCCGCACGGCGGTGATCTCACCCTCGACGGCGGCAAGATAGGCCACAAGGGGCTCGCTGCCATAGCTTATGAGCTTTGCCTGCTTCAGATAGCTGTTCACCGCGTTGTCGCAGGCCCTCTCAAAGGCCGTCATGGCTCCGCCGGCTGCGGCCTCCGCCCCAAGGGCGGCGGCGCTCTCCAGAGGGCTGTGGAGATAGAGGGCGCTCAAAGCCTCCCTGTCTCCGGCGGCGGCTATCCGGTCTTCGCCCACGCTGCCGCCCGGGATAAGGGCCTGGGCCAGAAATTCCCGGCTTTTGCCCATACGCAGGGTACGCACGGCGCTTTTAAGGTTGCCGCAGTCTATAAGCAGGGCGGCATAGCCCTGGAGAAAGCCGCTTTGCATGCTTTTCGCCGTGTCTTTGAGCTCGGTATAATAGGCTCGGTCCAGCACAAAGTCTGCAAGCTGGGGGTTGGCCGTGCGGCCCAGAAGCTCCTTGGCCTCCTTGGCCGACGGGCCCATCAGCCCCGGCATTTCCCCATAGCGGCCCTCGTGATACAACTCTCTCAGCCGCTCCGGCTCCACGCGGCCGGAGGCGCTCATAAGGCGCATAGGCTCCTGGCCCATAGCCTCGGCTTTTATGAGGGTCTTCAGATTGTGATAGTCGTATTTCATCCTGAAAAGCTCCACCGGCTCCCTGTCCGGTGCCCGGTCCGCGAGCTCGTTGAATATCTCGCTCCGCCGCCGGGACAGCGCCGCTTCGATCTCACCGGCGCTCATTTGGGACATGTCGGCATAGCCGCAGTCGGTCAGAAGCTTCGCCGCCTCCTCAAAGCTGGGCGCGTCCAGCATGCGCTGGGCCCGGTCCAGGTCAAGGAGCCTGGGCTCCCTGGCTCTGAGCATGGCGGATAGGCAGAGATACGCTTCTTTTTTATTAGACAAATTTTTCCCTCCCTGTCTGGGGATTTTCAGCGCCCTTATTCAAAGAGGACGCCGGCAAGCTCCGCGGACATCTCGCCCCGGCGAAGCTCTACAAGCAGCTCCACGGTGCAGTTGGCCTCGATGCTGCCGCGGCGGAGGATAAGGCCGCCCGCGAAGTCCCCGGTGCTTTCCGCAAGGCTCAGCCTGCCCTCGGGCAGGAGCCTGTTCGCCTCTTCCACGAGCTTGCTTCCAAGGCGGGCCCGGTCCCGGGCGTTGAGGACTATCTCCTCATCCCCGGTGACGGCGGCGGAGGCGGCAAGCTTTGCGAGCAGAGCAGTATACCGCTCCTCGGGCAGGGCGCATATAAGCTCTGTCGCCCGGTCAAAGCAGCGGGAAACCATCTCCTGCTTCAGGGCCAGAACGCCTTTTTTAGCCTCCATGCGTGCGATACGCTCCATGCTGTCCACTCTGTCCTGGCAGTCCTGGACACCGGCGCGTATCTTCCCGCCGTAGGCTTCCTTGGCCCTTTTTTCATAATCCTCGCGGATACCCGCGCACTGCTGCTCGGCCTGAGCGAGTATCGCGTCGGCCTGGGTCTTGGCGTCGGCCTGGATATGCGCGATTATTTTTTCAGTGCCTTTCATAGTCTCTCCTGTCTATAGT
>DBGBEC010000005.1:0-2465 GCA_048477415.1 Candidatus Limivicinus sp.
CTGCATGGACGGTCATGGCGGCGACGATGCCGCTGTCGCCCAGGTTCGAGACGTCAAAGGCCTCTATCCGCTCTGGAAAGCTCTCCAGCTCCAAAGACTTTTGCAGCCATTCCAGGGTCTTGGAGCGGCGCTGGGCGGCGCTGGTGCGGCGCTGTATCTCCTCCCGGGCGTTCAGGGCGGCGCTCTCGATAAGGCGGAGCCTGTCGCCCCGCTTGGGGCATTCGATATACACCCGGCGGCCGGATATCTCGCTGAGGAGGGTCTCAAGCTCCTGGCTGTCCTCGATCTCCAGGGGCAGAAGTATGGACCGGGGCCATCCGCCCCGGTGAGCGGTATAATACTGGCGCACAAGGCCGGAGACGGCCTCCCCATCATCTTCAAGGGGCTCGTCCATCATCTCCACGTCTTTCCCGGCCAGGTCTCCCTTTACAAAATGGAGCACTGTGAAGCAGCTCTTCGCCCCGCGGCAGAAGCCCACAGCGTCGGTATCGGCAAAGGCGGTGGCTATGACCCGCTGCTTTTTTTCCAGGTTTTCTATGGCGCGCAGCCGGTCTCTCAGCTCCGCCGCCTTCTCAAAGCGCAGTTCCTCCGCCGCCGCCTCCATCTGGAGGCGGAGCTGCTCAAGGAGCTGGCCGCTCTTCCCCTCCAATATGAGGAGGGCCTGGGCGAGGCTCGCCATATAGTCGTCTCTGTTTCTGTCCTTCAGGCACCAGCCGGCGCAGCTTCCCATGTGGTAGTTCAGACAGGGCCGCTCACGGCCGATGTCTCTGGGGAAACGGCGGGAGCAGTCCGGCAGCAGGAGGGTGCGGCATATGGTGCTTATTATGTCCCGGGTCTGGGCCCGGCCGCCGAAGGGACCGAAATACCGTGCGCCGTCCTTCGCCGTTTTGGAGGCGAGGCTCATCCGGGGATATTCGCTTTTTATGTCCACCTTTATAAATGGATAGCCCTTATCATCCTTCAGAAGGATGTTATACCGGGGCTTATGCCGCTTTATAAGAGAGTTTTCCAGCACCAGGGCCTCAAACTCGCTGGCGGCTACGATAACATTGAAGTCCGCCACCTTTTCCACCATGGCGGCCACCTTAGGCAGGTGCTCGCCGTGGAAATAGCTGCTGACCCGGTTCTTCAGCTTCTTCGCCTTGCCCACATATATGACCTGACCCTGCCCGTCCAGCATGATGTACACGCCGGGCAGCAGGGGCAGATTGTTGGCCTTTTCCCTGAGGGAATCAAGCATTATATTCAAACTGCTCTCCTTTCCGCCCAGGGGCTCAGAGCTCCGCCTCGCTCTTCTGGGCGGGGGCCGTGCTCTGGCCGAAAATGCACCAGAGGGTGACGGCGGCGATGACGATCACCCCGCCGATAAGGGCGAAGAGCCCGGGCCGTTCACCGTCGAAGATCAGGACCCACACCGGGTTCAGCAGCGGCTCCACCGCGCCCAGAAGACAGCAGGCCAGAGGCGGGCAGTGGGCCGAGGCCTTAACATAGAGGATGTAGGAGATACCAAGCTGGAAGACGCCGAGGATAAGGATGCTCGCCGTGGCTGCGGCAGTAAACTCCGGCCTTGTGGCGATGATGAAGGGAAGGCCGATAAGGAAGGTGAAAAACTGGCCCGTCGTTATGGCGCTGAAGCGCTCTTCTCCTTCAAGCTCGCCCACGGTCATGAACATGCCCGCCATGAACATGCCCGCGCCGATGGCGATGATATTCCCCGCTATGTAGCCGGGCTGAAGCTGGTCAAAGAAGAACAGGGCGATACCGCCCAGCGTGGCCAGGACGGCGGCCAGGTCTTTTTTCCTGACGGGGCTTTTATAGATAAGGCTGGAAAAGATGACGATAAACACCGGGGAGGTAAACTGGAGCACGATGGCGTTGGCCGCGGTGGTAAGCTTATTCGACACGGTGAAGCAGGTGTATACACAGGCCGTAAGCACACCGGAGATCAGGGTCTTTTTATTTATGATGAACCTGTAGCGCTTTATGAGCATATAAACCGCCATGGTCAGCCCGGCGATAAGGCTTCTCATGCCGGCCACGGCAAAGCCGTTCCAGGGGATGAGCTTTATGAATATGCCCGCCACGCTCCAAAGCGTGGCGCAGATGAGCATTTCGATGATGGCTATGTTTTCTTTTTTCATATTGGCCCGCCTTATGATATGGTTCAAAGTTAAAAGGACGCGCGGCGCGCGTCCTTTTACAAGGCTTATCTCTGAAGATCACTCGGAGAAGTCCGAGTCTATAAGCTCTGACAGGGTCGCGATAGCCGCTTCCTCGTCGGCGCCGTCGGCGATGATGGTGATGGCTGTTCCCTTGACGATGCCCAGGGAAAGGACACCCAAAAGGCTCTTGGCATTCACGCGTCTCTCTTCCTTCTCGACCCAGATGCTGCTCTTGAACTCGTTGGCTTTCTGAATAAAGAAAGTCGCGGGCCTGGCATGAAGACCTACCTGATTGTTAATGAC
>DBGBEC010000006.1:0-11089 GCA_048477415.1 Candidatus Limivicinus sp.
CCCTGCTTGCCTTTCTCAAGGCAGAGCTCAGGCCTGGGATAGACATCCTGCTGGACGCGGCCGGAATGGATCAGGCCCTGAAGACAGCAGAGCTCGTTATGACCGGCGAGGGCCGCCTCGACGGGCAAAGCCTTGCGGGCAAGGTCCCCGTAGGCGTGAGCCGCAGGGCAAAAAAGGCCGGCGTTCCCTGTGTGGCGGTCTGCGGCTGCCTTGGAGAGGGGGTCGAGGCCGTGCTCGGCGAGGGTATCTGCGCCTATTATCCCGCTGGAGAAGCCGGGCGGGACATGGAAGAGCTGAAAAAGCAATGCCGGGACGAGCTGTACAGGGCCGCATACAGAGCCTTTTCCATCCATCTCGACAGGGCACAGTGAACAGTTCAGAGTTTTCACAGGCAAAATATTAAAAATATATGGAAGGAGATCTATTATGGCAAACAGAATCATACTCAACCAGACTTCATATCACGGAGCGGGCGCGATAAACGAGATACCCGCCGAGGTGAAGTCCCGGGGCTTCAAAAAGGCTCTGATCTGCTGCGGACCCACTCTGCTCAAGCACGGTGTCATTGCCCGGGTGGGCGATATTCTTGAGGCTGCCGGCCTTGGATACGAGATCTATTCAGAGATCAAGCCGAACCCTACGATCGAAAATGTTGTGGACGGGGTAGCCGCTTTCAAGACCGCCGGAGCCGACTACATCATCGCCATAGGCGGCGGCTCCCCCATGGACACTGCCAAAGCCATCGGCATAATCATCAACAACCCGGAGTTTGCCGACGTCCGCTCCCTTGAAGGGACGGCGGATACGAAAAATCCCTGCGTCCCCATCATCGCAGTGCCCACTACCGCCGGCACTGCCGCCGAGGTCACGATAAACTATGTCATTACCGACGTGGAGAGGAAGCGCAAATTCGTCTGCGTCGATCCCCATGACATGCCAATTGTGGCCGTCGTTGACCCGGAAATGATGGACTCCATGCCCGTCGGCCTGACTGCCTCCACCGGTATGGACGCCCTTACCCACGCCATTGAGGGTTATACCACTGCGGCCGCCTGGGAAATGACCGATATGTTCCACCTTGAAGCCATAAAGCTGATCGGGCAGAGCCTTCGCTCCGCCGTGGCCGGTGAGAAGGAAGGCCGCGAGGGCATGGCCCTGGGCCAGTACATCGCGGGCATGGGATTTTCCAATGTGGGGCTGGGTATCGCCCATTCCATGGCCCACACTCTGGGCGCCGTGTATGACACTCCCCACGGCGTGGCCTGCGCCATGATGCTGCCCCTGGTCATGGAGTATAACGCGGAGCACACGGGGGAAAAGTACCGGGAGATAGCCCGGGCTATGGGCGTAAAAGGCACTGACGAGATGAGCGCGGCACAGTACAGAGCCGCCGCTGTGGACGCTGTAAAGCAGCTCTCCAGGGATGTAGGCATCCCCGAAAAGTTAGAGGCCCTGCGGGAGGAGGATCTTCCCTTCCTGGCCGAAAGCGCCTATGCCGACGCGTGCCGCCCCGGCAACCCCAAAGATACTAACGTAGAAGACCTGACAGAGCTTTTCAGAAAGCTCATGTGATCTCATGCCTGCGTCATCCGCCCCTGTTAAAACGGGGGCGGATGAACCTTTTTGGGCGATTTTTGGCAGACCCAAGGCCCTGTGGGGGAGAGGCGGGCCCTTTTTGCTTGAAATGGGAGCAAAATGGTGATATAATACTGCTCCAAGGCAGGTGATTACTGTGAGAAGGAAGAAAACCTTTTGGATCCTCGCCATGGCCGCGCTGTGTCTTGTTCTGTATACGATAGTCATTTCCCGGGTAAGCAGAAGGACGGATGTTGTATTTGGCGGGGCCGAGGGTGGGTATATAAGCAGCGACAGCGTGTCCTTCACAGACCCGGACATGCTGAACACTCCGGAACCCACGGTGGATATATGGCCGGATATCGACATAAATCTCAACCAGTATACCATGGTCAACGACGAGAATCTTCTCGCCTCCGCTTTTGAACCGGACGTTGCCAAGATCGACGGGACCTACAACATGATGTTCGACGCCGCGGCTCTGCCATACCTCAACCAGCTTATAAAAGCGGCGAATGACGCGGGCTTCGACGTGTATGTGGGCGGGGCCTACAGGAGCTATTCCTATCAGACCATACTTTTTAACGGCAAGGCCAGCCAGATAGCCGAAGGCCTGGGCGTGACCGACTATATGGACCCCAGATATCAGGAAGCCGTGGAAGAGGCCAGGACCATTACCATGTACCCCGGCAGCAGCGAGCACCAGCTTGGCCTGGCGGTGGATCTCTTCGACAAGAAGTACACCAAAATGGTCTACGAGAACATGAACCACGAGTTTTTTGAATGGCTTGACGCTCACTGCGCCGAGTACGGCTTTATCAAGCGCTTTCCCACCAGAAAGCTCCTGCTCACCGGCTGGGACGAGCCCTGGCATTACCGATATGTGGGCGTGGAGGTGGCCACCTTCATTATGGAGCAGGGCCTCTGCTACGAGGAGTTCTATGCCCACTATGTGACGGATTTTGTATATTGAGCCTGTGTTTGCCCCGGCCCTGTCTGAAAAAGGACGCGCCGCGCCCTCTTTTTGGATATTTGTTACCGACCGGGGCAAAAAAAGCTTGCAATATACAGCATGTGGTGTTATTATAAGCAAGGTAAGAATTATGCTTTAGTCAGAGTGGGTTGCGGCCCACTCTTTTTTGCGAGGCTTTTGCCTCAAGGCCCCGCTCCGGGGCACATAAAACGAAAGAGAGCGTGCTATGAGCAAAGTAACCGGGAAAGTCGCCGAGCTTGCAAGACCTGTTGTGGAGGAAGAGGGCTGCTCCCTCTGGGACGTTGAATATCTCCGGGAGGCCGGCGCCTGGTATCTGAGGATATATATCGACAAAGAGGGCGGCGTCTCCATAGACGACTGCGAAAGGATAAGCCGCCGGCTCGACCCCATGCTGGACGAGGCAGACCCCATACCGGGGAGCTATGTGTTTGAAGTGGGCTCCGCCGGGGCGGAGAGAGAGCTCAAGCGCCCCGCCGATTTCGAGCAGTTTATGGGCAGCCAGGTGGAGCTGCGCCTGTATCAGCCTCTGGACGGGAGCAAGGCCTATGTAGGGGCTCTTAAAGCCTATGACAAGGGCGATATCACGATAGAAGGTCCAGGCGGCGAGAGGCAGTTCAAAAACGGCCAGGTCGCCCAGGTCCGGCTGCATGTGTCAATATAAAAGCTTTATTATATAGAATGGAGAAGTGAAATGAACGCGGAATTTTTTGAGGCTGTTGCGGACATAGAAGCTGAAAAGGGCATACCCAGAAGCTACATGTATGACAAGATAAAGCAGGCCATGCTTGCCGCCTTCCGCCGGGACAATCCTGAGTGCGAGGAGAATGTGGAGATAATCCTGGACGAGGATAAAAAGCGCATCGAAATGAACGTCAACAAGCTTATTGTGGACGAGGTGGAGGATCCAGCCCGCCAGATAAACCACGAGGCCGCGAAGAAGATCAGCCGCCGGGCAAAGATAGGCGACATCATCGGCGTTCCTGTGGAAACAAAGAAATTTGGCCGTATCGCCGCCCAGGCCGCAAAGCAGGTCATCATCCAGGGCATTCGGGAGGCGGAGCGCGGCATAATATATGAAGAGTTCACCTCCAAGGAGCACGAGATACTCACGGGTATCGTGTCCCACATCGAAAACAGGAACGGCAGCGTATCCATACGCATTTCCTCGAACAGCGAGTTTACAGAGGCCATGCTTGCCCCCAACGAGAGGATAAAGACAGAGGTCCTGAACGAGGGCGACAGGATAAAGGTCTATGTGGTAGAGGTCAGAAATTCCACCCGCGGCCCCCAGGTGCTCATAAGCCGCACTCACCCCGGCCTGGTAAAGCGCCTGTTCGAGTTAGAGGTGCCGGAGATATATGACGGCACCGTGGAGATAAGATCCATCGCCCGCGAGGCGGGCAGCCGCACCAAGATGGCCGTATGGTCCGCAGACGCGGACGTGGACCCAATAGGCGCCTGCGTCGGCCCCAAGGGCGGCCGTGTGGCCAGCATCGTGAACGAGCTTGGCGGCGAGAAGATAGATATCGTGAAATACAGCGAGCTCCCGGAGGAGTATATCTCCGCGGCCCTCTCCCCCTCAGAGGTGCTCAGCGTCACCATGCTTGAGGACGGAAAGAGCTGCCGGGTCGTCGTGCCCGATTCACAGCTCTCCCTGGCCATTGGCAAAGAGGGTCAGAACGCCAGACTTGCCGCGAAGCTCACCGGCTTCAAGATAGATATAAAGCCCGAGTCTGAAGCGGACAGCATATACTGAAAAACAGCCTGAACGGGCTGTGGAAAAGGAGGCGGCAGCGATATGCAGAAGAAAATACCGATGCGGCAGTGCCTTGGCTGCCGCGAGATGAAGCCCAAAAAGGAGCTTATCCGTGTGGTGCGCTCCCCAGAGGGCGAGATAAGCCTTGACTTCAGGGGAAAGGCCAACGGCCGCGGCGCTTATGTCTGTCCCCAGGCCGAGTGCCTGAAAAAGGCGATAAAAGCCAGGGCCCTTGAAAAGGCCTTCTCCTCCCGGATACCCGACGAAGTTTATGAGCGGCTCCGGGAAGAAATGGAGGCCGGCACATGAGAGAGAATATACTTAAACTTATGGGCCTTATGCGCAGGGCAAACGCCATCGCCATAGGCGAGGTGAACAGCGGCTCTGCGGCCAGAGACGCCAAGGCAAAGCTGCTGCTGGTAGCGGCCGACGCCTCGGCGAACGCCCGAAAGAGGGCAGAGGGATTTTCGTCCGGTCGGGACCTTCAAAGGGTGGAGCTGCCCTTCAGCAAAGAGGAGCTATCCGCCAATCTGGGCGTTAACGGCTGCTCCATGGCCGCCGTGACCGACCAGGGCTTTGCCGGGGCCCTTATGAAGGCGCTGGCGGAGGAGTGGCCGGAATATTCCGCCGCCGCGGAAGAGACTGCGGCACGGCAGAAAAAAGCGGAGAGCCCCGGGGCAGCGGGAGAGAGAAACAAGAAAAGCGGAAAAAGGAGGACTAAGGCATGAGTATAATGAAGTATAGAATTCACGAGGTGGCGAAGGATTTTAACGTAACATCCAAGGTGATCTCCCAGATACTCACCGATTATATAGCCCCTCCCAAGAACCACATGCAGGTCCTTGAGAATAATGAGCTGGATATAATCTTTGAGCACATGACACAGCACAACCAGGTGGCAAGCCTGGAGGAAGTGTTTAAGGTGAGCCCCAAGGCAGAGCCCCAGGCGGACAGACCTGCCCAGAAAAAGCCTGCTCCCAGGCCCCAGCCCGGCATGAAGCCCGGCGAGAGACCCGTTGAAAAACAGCCCAGTCGGCCCACGGCCGCACCCGCACCCCAGCCGGAGCAGCCCAAAGCCGAGAAGAAGGATAAGCCTCATGTACCCAGAAAGGTGGCAGAGAAACGGGTCGTGGACACACGCGGCGGCGCTGCGGTGAACATAGAGAAATACAACGAGAAATTTGAGGACCTGGCCGCCGTAAAGACCAATAACAGCAGCAATCTTCGCCGGGGCAACAAGGAGAAGATCGGCGGCAGGAACCGTCAGCGTCCCAACCAGCAGGTGGCCTCGGCCAAGCGCCGCCAGGAAGAGCGGGACAAGATGAACCGTCTCCAGCTTGAGATCGCCAAGAAGCAGCAGCTCAAGGTCGCGATCCCCAGCGAGATAAGCGTGGGCGATCTTGCCTCCCGCATGAAGAAGACCGCTGCCGAAGTAATAAAACAGCTTTTCAAGCTGGGTGTATTCGCCTCCGTTTCGGAGATAATAGACTATGACACCGCCGCCCTGGTCGCCATGGAAATGGGCTGTAAGGTGGAGAAAGAGATAATAGTCACCGTGGAGGAGCGGCTTATAGACGACCACGAGGACAAGGAGGAGGAACTCGTCTCCCGGGCCCCTGTCGTGGTGGTCATGGGCCATGTTGACCACGGCAAGACCTCTCTGCTGGACCGTGTGCGCAAGGCAAACGTGGCCTCCGGCGAGGCCGGCGGCATAACACAGCATATCGGCGCCTACACCGTTGAGATAAACGGCAGCCCCATAACCTTCCTTGATACCCCGGGCCACGAGGCTTTCACCTCCATGCGTGCCAGAGGCGCCATGGTCACGGACATTGCCATCCTCGTTGTCGCCGCTGACGACGGCATAATGCCCCAGACCATTGAGAGCATAAACCACGCCAAGGCCGCGGAGATCCCCGTGGTGGTGGCCATAAACAAGATGGATACCGTGGGCGCGAACCCCGACAGGATAAAGCAGCAGCTCACCGAATACGGTCTCGTATCCGAGGAGTGGGGCGGCGACACCATTATATGCCCCATCTCCGCCAAGACCGGCATGGGCATAGATAACCTTCTTGAGAACCTTGTAGTCCTGGCAGAGGTCCAGGAACTGAAGGCAAATCCCAACAGGGCCGCCCGCGGCACCGTGATAGAAGCCAGGCTCGACAAGGGCCGCGGCCCCATAATGACCGTCCTCGTACAAAACGGCACCCTGAAGTTAGGCGACATCATAATCGCCGGCACTGCCGTTGGCCGTGTGCGTACCATGATAAACGACAAGGGCCAGCGTGTGACCGAAGCCGGTCCCTCCACGCCGGTGGAGATATCCGGCCTGTCCGAGGTCCCCAGCGCGGGCGACATATTCAACGCCGTCGCAGATGAGCGCATGGCCAGGGAGCTCGCCGAGGAGCGCCGGGTCCAGATGCTCACAAATTCCATGTCCGGGGCAAAGAAGGTCAGCCTGGAGGATCTCTTCAGCCAGATCCAGGCCGGTGAGATGAAGACCCTGAACATCATCGTAAAGGCGGACGTACAGGGCTCGGCAGAGGCTGTGAAGAGCTCTCTGGAGAAGATATCCAACGAGGAAGTGCGCGTAAAGGTCATCCACAGCGCTGTTGGCGCGATAAACGAGTCTGATGTTATGCTGGCCGCCACTTCCGGGGCCATCATCGTGGGCTTTAATGTGCGCCCGGACAACGCCGCCCGGGACAGCGCCGCCCGCAGCAAGGTGGATATGCGCATGTACCGGGTCATATATGACTGCATAAACGAGATAGAGGCCGCCATGAAGGGCATGCTCGCCCCCAAATTCAGAGAGGCTATCATCGGCCACGCCGAGGTACGGGAAACTTACAAAGTCTCCAAGGTGGGCACCGTCTGCGGCTGCTACTGCACCGACGGCAAGATACAGCGCGGCTGCGACGTGCGCGTGTTGCGTGACAATATCGTCATCCACGAGGGCAGCCTCGCCTCTCTCCGCCGCTTCAAGGACGATGTGAAAGAGGTCGCCAGCGGCTACGAGTGCGGCATGCAGGTGGAGAAGTTCAACGATATCAAGGTGGGCGACGTTATAGAATGCTTCGTGATGGAGCAGATATAAAACTTAGGACAAATTATCCGGGCGCTCCAGACGAGCTCCCGGATAATGGATTTTACCCGGCTTTGCCGGGCCATACAGAGAGTAGAGGTAAACATGCCGTCAAACAAATTAGCGAGAACAAACGATGATATACAGTTTGTCATGTCCAGGCTCCTCCGCGACATAAAGGACCCGAGAGTGCAGCAGGGAATGATAAGCGTCACCCGGGTGGAGACCACAGGGGACCTGCGCTATTCAAAAATATGGCTTTCCGTAATGGGCATGAGGGACGAGAAAGAGTTTAAAAAAGGCCTGAAGTCCGCCGCCGGCTGGCTGAGAAAGGAGCTGGGCAGCAGCCTGAAACTGCGCTGCACGCCGGAGCTTGTTTTTGAGATAGACCACAGTATAGAGTACGGTGCCCGGATAAACCAGGTGATCAGCTCCTTTGGGGCGTCCGGCGACGAGGAAGAGTGACTGACTATGAATTACAAGGAATGCGCAAGGCTCCTCTCCCAGCAGGATAACATCCTTATAGTGACCCATATAAATCCCGACGGGGACACCATGAGCAGCGCCTCCGCCCTCTGCTCCGCCCTGCGAAGGAAGGGAAAGCAGGCCTGGCTCTACCCAAATGAGGACACCATAAAAAAGCTTCTCCCCTATGTTGAAAAGTATTTCGCCCCCCAGGACTTTTGCCCGGAATATTTCGTCTCAGTAGACGTGGCGACGGACAAGATGTTCTGCCGCGGCTTTGAGGGGAAGATAGATCTGTGTATAGATCACCACCCCACGAACTCCCACTATGCAAAAGAGGAGCTTATCAAAACCGAAAAATCCTCCTGCGGCGAGATCGTTCTTGACCTGATAAAGGCTATGGGCGGAGAGCCCTCCAAGGAGGAGGCCAGCCTCCTCTACATAGCCCTGACCACTGATACCGGCTGCTTCCAGTATGCCAACACCAACAGCCGCAGCTTTGCCGCGGCCTCAGAGCTGCTGCGCCTTGGAGCGGACAACCGGGAGATAAGCCAGGTATTCTTCAGAAAAATGTCTCCGGCCAGAATGAAGCTGGAGGGGATGATCTTCTCTGGGATGAGCTTCCACCGAGAAGGCAGGATAAGCGTGGCTGTGGTCACAAGAGAAATGCTCCGGCAGGCCGGGGCCACCAGGGACGACTGCGACGATCTGGCGGGCCTTGCCGGAAGAGCGGAGGGCAGCGTTGTCAGCATCACTATAAAAGAGACTGACGAGGGGGAGAGCAAGGTCTCGGTCCGTTCAAACCCGGAAGTAAGCAGCAGCGAGATATGCGCCGTCTTCGGCGGCGGCGGCCACGCCATGGCCGCCGGCTGCAACATAGCCTGCGCCCCGGAGAGAGCGAAGGAGATGCTCCTCGCCGTGATAGACGAGGTCTGGAAATGAACGGGATCCTCCTGGTAGACAAGCCCTCCGGCTGGACCAGCAGCGACGTGGTCGCAAAGCTGAGAGGCGTGCTCCATGAGCGGCGGATAGGCCACTCAGGCACCCTCGACCCCATGGCAACGGGGCTTTTAGTGGTTTTCGTGGGCCGGGCCACAAGGGCCGTGGAGTTTGCCGAGAGCCACTCGAAAAGCTATAGCGCCTCAATACGCCTGGGGCTCAGCACAGACACCCAGGACATCACCGGCCATGTGCTGTCAGAGAAAGCATACGACGGCGGAGCGGAAGCCCTGTGCGCTGCCCTAAAGGCCTTCAGGGGAGATATCGAACAGATACCACCCATGTACTCGGCCATAAAAATGAACGGGAAGAAGCTCTATGAAATCGCCCGCCGGGGCGGTGAAGTGGAGCGAAAGCCCCGCAGGGTCAACATCTCCTACCTGGAGCTTAGCGGAGGGGAGGGGAACGAGTTCAGCCTGGAGATAAGCTGCTCAAAGGGCACCTATATCCGCACGCTCTGCGCCGATATTGGCCAGTATTTGGGCTGCGGGGCCTGCATGAGCGCTCTGCGCAGGACAAGAGCCGGGGATTTTTCCCTTGCCGAGGCGCTCAGCCTTGAAGAGATACAGCGGGCGGCAGACAGGGGAGAGGCCAAAGGCCTTCTCATCCCGGTGGACAGGCTTTTCATGGACAGCCGCCCCCTCACCATAGACGCCGCCGGGGAAAGGCTCCTCCGCTGCGGAAATCCAGTGCCCCTGGAGCATGAAGAGGGCGTTTTTCGCGTGTATTCCTCCGCAGGGGACTTTTTGGCTCTGGCCAGGCAGGAGCAGGATAAACTTAAAACAATAAAGAGCTTTTTCGAGGTATAGAGAGACATGTCAGAGATGAAGAGAGCTATCGCCCTGGGCTTTTTTGACGGGGTGCACATCGGCCACGGGGCCCTTCTGAACAAAACAAAAGAGCGGGCCGCCGAGACCGGGGCCAGCCCCTCGGTGCTGAGCTTTGACGTGCACCCGGACACACTTGTTTTCGGCAAGGAGCTGCCCCTTATAAACAGCGCGATCGGCAGGGAAGACATTATCCGCCGTTGCTATGGCATCGATAACGTCGTCTTCTTCCATTTCGACAGGCGAGTGATGTGCATGCCCTGGCAGGAGTTTATCGACTCTATAATAAACGACCTCAACATCTGCTGGGTCGTGGTGGGGCACGACTTCTGCTTTGGATATAAGGGCGAGGGCACCGCCCAGCGGCTTAAGGAATACTGCCGGGAGCGGGGCATAGGCTGCGATATAATCCCGGCAGTCACTATTGAGGGCCGGGTAGTCAGCTCCACATATATCCGGGAGCTTTTGAGCCAGGGCCGTATAGAAGAGGCGAACCGTTTCCTGGGCCATCCCCATACCCTGGCGGACACTGTCCATTCCGGCTATCACCTGGGCAGGAAGCTGGGGACGCCAACGATAAATATGCGTATCCCCGAGGGGGTCCTGGTGCCGAGACACGGCGTCTATGCGGCCAAGGTCTTCATCGAAGACGGCAGCAGCCACCTGGCCGTTACCAACATAGGGGTACGCCCCACAGTGAGCGACGACAACACTGTCAGTGTGGAGAGCTTCCTGCTGGACTATTCCGGCAACCTCTATGGCCGTCAGGCCAGGGTAGAGTTTCACAGCTTTATAAGGCCGGAGATAAAATTTGACGACCACAGCCAGCTCTCCGCCCAAATAAAAAAAGACGCCGAGACTACCAGGCGCTTTTTCCAGGAAAAAACCTGAGCTGAACAAAAGCACAAGGGGCGGGGGACTCTCCGCCTCTTGTGAGACTGTCAAAAAACTATAGGTCAGAGCGAGACAATTGGCAAAGCGGGGGAGCTCGAGGGGGCCGCAGGCCCGCCTCGTATTCCAATCCCCGCCAGCAATAAGCCTGATTTATCAGGCGTTTGCCGAGCGTAGCGAGATTTTTTGTGATATAACGTTTTCACAAAAAATGTGGCGGATGAAGCTTGTCAAAAAAGTCCACAGGCCTTTTTTGACAAGCTGACAAGAGGCGGGGGACCCCCCCGCCTCTTGTGCTTATTTTAAGAGCGAAACAAAAGCTTTAAAGGCCCCGTACCGGCCTGAACAGCCGGTCCGCCTGGTCTCGCAGAACGCTTTTTTGTATTTTCCCGGTGACATTGTGGGGAAGCTCCTCCACAAAGGCCACATAACGGGGCTTTTTGTAGCTGGGCAGCTTTTCCCGGCAATAGGCTATGAGCTCTTCATCTGAAAGC
>DBGBEC010000007.1:0-3781 GCA_048477415.1 Candidatus Limivicinus sp.
GGCTTTACTTCCCTGACGGACTCTATCAGCCCCTCGGCCAGGCCCGCGAGGCTCTGTATCTCGCTGGGGATGATTATCTTTGTGGCTCTTCCGTTGGCGGCGTTGGAGAAGGCCTCCAGAGCCTTTATCTTGATGACGGCGTCGGTGGGGCTGGCCTCGTTTATAAGCCTTATGCTCTCGGCCGTGGCGGTCTGTATCTTCAGGATAGCCTCAGCCTGGCCCTCGGCCTCAAGTATCTGCTGCTGCTTCTTCGCGTCGGCCCGGAGGATGGCGGATTCCTTTTCGCCCTCGGCCTCAAGTATGGCAGACCTCTTTTCGCCCTCGGCCCGGAGGATGGCCTCGCGCCGTTCGCGCTCGGCCTTCATCTGCTTCTCCATGGCATTTTGTATCTCCTTGGGCGGGAGGATGTTCTTCAGCTCCACCCGGTTCACCTTTATGCCCCAGGGGTCCGTGGCCTCGTCCAGGATGGAGCGCATTTTGGTGTTTATGATGTCGCGGCTGGTAAGACACTGGTCAAGCTCCAGGTCGCCTATGATATTACGCAGGGTGGTGGCGGCCAGATTCTCGATGGCTACCATGGGCTGCTCTATGCCGTAGGTGTACATCTTGGGGTCGGTTATCTGGAAGTAGATGACCGTGTCTATCTGCATCGTTACATTGTCTTTGGTTATGACCGGCTGGGGCAGAAAGTCCGCCACCTGCTCCTTCAGCGAGACTATCTTGGCAACTCTCTCGATAAAGGGGATCTTTACGTGCATACCCACGTTCCAGGTGGTCTTGTAGGCGCCCAGGCGCTCTATGACATAGGCCTTTGCCTGCTGCACGACACGGATACTTCTGATGAGGATTATCGCCGCCAGAACAAGCAGGGCAATAAGAACGATCTCCATTTTCTTTTCTCCTTAATATAATAAAATTTTTTTAGCGCTGTATATCGCTGACAATGAGCTTGACGCCCTCAATGCGCAGGACCCTGACCACGTCGCCCGCTTGGGGCTTGAACCAGTCGTCCGCCGCCCGGGCGGTCCAGACCTTTCCGTCCATCGCCACGGCTCCGGCGGCCTGCAAATTGTCTATATCCTCGGTCACGACGCACTCTCTGCCTATGACCACGTCGGCGTTCGTGGGCTGTACCCTGGCGTTCACATATTTTTTCGCCAGGGGCCTTGTCAGAACAAGGCTAAGGCCGGAGGCCAGCAGGAACCACAATATCTGAAGCCAGAGCGGCGCGCTCACGAAGGCGGAGATAAGGGCCGCGAGAGCGCCCACTGCGAACCATATGGAGACGAGCCCCGGCACCACGCCCTCTACTACCAGGAAAATTATCATCGCAACCAGCCACACCATGGCCATGTTGACCGGCATTCCACCAATATATACCATTTTTACATCCTTTCCAGCTTGGCTGTCTTGACTGTATTATATAATGCCGAGGTATTTTCCGCAAGACTATTTTGCTCAAATAAACTTTAATTTACCAACCGTCCATTTTTGCTCCGCCGGGCGTCCCGACCCCACGGCCGAAGGTATTTTTACATATGTTCACACTTTAGCTCTTTACTTTTTTTCATTGCTGATGTAACATAGCGGCGAAGCTCGAAGCTTTTTCCGGGGCATGGCCGGAAAAGCGTTTTAATATAACTTAATTTGGAGGTAAAAATGAATAAGCTCCCAAAAAAACCCCGTAACGAGGGCATGTACAAGGCTATCCTCAGCCTGAACACCGTTGAAGAGTGTATGCGCTTTTTTGACGACCTTTGCACGGTGACTGAGCTTATGGCCATGGAACAGCGTTTTCAGGTGGCCTCCTGTCTCAACGACGGCATGATCTATAACGACATTCTTGCCGAGACCGGCGCTTCCAGCGCCACCATAAGCCGGGTGAACCGCTCCCTCCAGTATGGTCACGGCGGATACGAGATAGTTTTCGAGCGCATGGGGGAAGCAAAAAAATGAACTGCTACGGCGCTCTCGCCCCCTGGTATGACAGGCTCACCGGGGACGTTCCATACAGCCGGTTCGCGGACTTTTATGAGGCGGAGTTTGCTCGCTGCGGCGGTGAATTCCGCCTTCTGCTGGATCTGTGCTGCGGCACCGGCACCCTCTGCTGTGAAATGGCCCGCCGGGGATATGAGCTTATCGGGGCAGACGCCTCGGAGGATATGCTCATGGAGGCCAGGGACAAGGCGGCGGGTCTCTCCCCCGCTCCCCTTTTTCTGCTGCAAAGCGCCCAGGAGCTGGATCTATACGGCACGGTCGACTGCGCCTACTGCTCTCTGGACGGGATCAACTATATAGAGCCCAAATATCTGCCGGAGGTCTTCCGTCGGCTCGCCCTGTTTATCCGGCCCGGCGGTCTGCTCATTTTCGATGTACGATCGCCGGAGTTTCTCCGCTCCCTGGACGGTCAGGTCTTTGTAGACGAGGACGATGACGTGCTTTGCCTTTGGCGGGCGGACTATGACGGCGGAGCCGGGGCGCTCATATACGGCATGGACATTTTTTCGCGCCGCGGCAGCCTTTGGGAGCGAAGCGGAGAGGAGCATGTGGAATATGCCCATTCCCCGGAGGCTTTAAATGCCCTGCTCGGTGAAAACGGATTTGAGGCGATATCTCTCCGGAGCGGTCTGTCTCTGGGCGGCGAGGGCCGCCTTTTCATCAGCGCCCGGAGGGGAGTTTAGAAATGGAGAATGATATGGACAGGATCATCAGGGCCGCCACGGAAGACGGCTTTATCAAAATGGCGGCAGTCACCGCGAGAGACACAGTACAGCGGGCAAACGAGATACACGGCTGCTCCCCCACGGCGGCCGCCGCCCTGGGCAGGGCCCTCTGCGCCGCCTCGATAATGGGCAACACGCTCAAGGAGCCCGATGGCAGCCTGACGCTGCGGGTACAGGGCGGCGGACCCATAGGCCGTGTCATCGCCGTGTCCGACTCGGAGGGCTGCGTCAGGGGCTATGTGGACGAGCCCGGGATCGATCTCCCCCTCCGCGCCGATGGGAAGCTTAATGTGGGCGGAGCCGTCGGCAGAGATGGCATGCTCACTGTCAGCCGGGACCTGGGTCTCAGGGAGCCTTATATCGGCTCCACCGCCCTGGTCAGCGGCGAGATAGCCGAGGATATCACCGCCTATCTCACAGAGAGCGAGCAGGTGCCCTCCGCCTGCGGTCTGGGGGTCCTGGTGGATACGGACAGATCGATAAAGGCCGCCGGCGGCTTTATCGTCCAGCTCATGCCCGGCGCGCCGGAGGAGCTTATAGGGCGGCTGGAGGAGAATATTTTCCTTATGGACCAGCTCACCACCATTTTGAGCGAGGACGGGGCGGAAGGCCTTTTCGCTCAGGTGCTCAAGGGTCTCGATTACCGCATTTTGGAAGAGCGCCCCATTTCCTATCGCTGCCGCTGCGGCCGGGAGCGGGTGGAGGCGGCACTGAGCTGCATAGCGCCGGAGGAGCTTGAGGAAATGATAGCCGAGGCAAAGCCCACAGAGCTCCGCTGCCAATTCTGCGGCGCCTGCTACAGCTTTGGCCCGGAGGAGCTGAGCCACCTGCTTGAAAGGGCGAAAAAAGCCGAAGCCGACTGAGGGAATGGTTTTTTGACAGCCCCTGCTGAGAGGAGCTCATGCAAAATTTGCAAAAATAGAAATTTTTTGAAATAAGATATTGACAAGTCGGGTTTTTTTTAGTATTATAGCGTAGCTGTAGCGCGGGAGCATAGCTCAGCTGGTTAGAGCACCTGCCTTACAAGCAGGGGGTCACTGGTTCGAGTCCAGTTGTTC
>DBGBEC010000008.1:0-7406 GCA_048477415.1 Candidatus Limivicinus sp.
TGGTCTGCTGGCTCTGGTGCTGCTATCCGCCGTGGGGCAGATGCTTCTGCCCTCTTTTCTCGCCCAAATGATAAGCCAGGGCGTTGCGGAAGGCGAAAAGGGACTTATCTGGATATATGGGGCAATAATGGCAGCAGTCACTGTCTTCTCCTGTGTTATCAGCTTTTTGTCCGTCAAGATAGCCTCGAACATCTCCACAGACTTCGCAGCTCAGCTCAGAGACAGGGTATTCGCCAGGGTACAAGGCTTTTCCTCTGCGGAGCTGGACCGTTTTGGCACTGCAAGCCTTGTCACCCGCAGCACATCGGATATAAGCAATGTACAGAATTTCCTTACTTTGCTCCTGCGTGTAGGGCTTCTGGCTCCGATGATGGCGGCTGCGGGGCTCGTGTTTTCCGCAGCCACGGGTGGAAAAGTGAGTTCAGTGCTTTTGGTGGCCATCCCGGTGCTGCTGGTGGTCCTCACGATCATCATGATCCTGGCCTCCCGTTACTCCATCCGCCTGCGCAGAAAGCTCGATCATATAAACCGTCTGTTTCTTGAGTCTTTAGAGGGCGTGCGGGTCATACGCGCCTTCAACAAGCAGAAGACTGAGAGCAGTCGCTTTGAGGAAGCAAACGCCGACTATGCCGTAACTGCCATGACAGCCGGACGGATAACAAGCCTTTTAATGCCCGCGATCAGCGTGATATTTGGCGTTACCACAGCGGCTGTTTTAGGGCTTGGGTCCCTGTATGTAGACTCAGGGGCAATGGAGGTCGGCTCTCTTGTGGCAAACAGCCAGTATATAAGCATGGTGCTGACCTCGGTAATGATGCTGTCTCTTGTTATCATGATGTTTCCCACAAGCTATGCCTGCGCTAAACGCATCGCTGAGGTCCTGGAGACTGAGGCTTCGATACAAGACGGCAGCTTCCCCTTGGAAAGCAGGCCCCTGCGGGCCAGCGTGGAATTTCGCCATGTGACCTTCGCCTATCCCGGTGCCGACGAACCCATCCTTAAGGACATAAGCTTCCAGTCAAGGCCCGGAGAAGTCACCGCCATAATCGGCGGCACTGGGCGGGGAAAATCCAGCATATTAAAGCTCATCCCCCGGCTCTATGACCCGATGTTCGGCGAAGTGCTTATAGATGGAGTCAGCACAAAGGAATACAGAACGGAGGACCTGCGATCGCTTATCGGCTATGTACCACAGAGAAACCTCCTCTTCTCCGGAGATATCGGGGAAAATCTGAACTTTGGTAAGGCGGACGGCGTGGAGGAGGACTGGAAATGGGCCGCCAGTATCGCCTGCGCCGATGAATTTATCAGCAAGAAAAAGCAGGGCTATCATGATCTGGTGGCTCAGGGCGGTGCCAACCTCTCCGGAGGCCAGCGCCAGCGCATGGCCATAGCCAGAGCCCTTATGAAGAAGCCGGAAATATATCTCTTTGACGACAGCTTTTCCGCGCTGGACATGAAGACCGACAGGCAGCTCAGGCAGAATCTGAAGGCCTGTACAAAAGACGCAACAGTAATAATCGTTGCCCAGCGGCTCAGCTCCATAATGGACGCAGATCGCATACTTGTGGTGGACGACGGTATGATAGTGGGCAACGGCCGCCATGAGGAGTTGCTTAATAGCTGCCCGCTCTACCGTGAGATCGCTGAGATACAGCTTGGGAAGGAGGCTCTCTGACATGAAAAACACCGCCGTATTTAAAAGGCTTTTTCGCTATTTATGGGCTTACAGGCTCAGGCTGCTCCTCGTTATGACCGCCGCTGTGATAAGCACGGCCTTTATGGTCCTGGCCCCATTTATAGTGGGCAATGTTACAACCACCCTCTTTGCCGGCATTGCGGACGGGACCTTTTACTGGCAAAGGATAATATGGCTCCTGGCCGCGCTGGCAGTCCTCTATCTTATCTCGCAGCTTTTTGCTTTCTTGCAGGGCTTCGGCATGGCGAAGATAACGGCCAAGGTCATGCAGACCCTCCGCCGGGAAATCGACGAGAAAATGCACCGTCTGAAGCTTGATTACTACGACTGCCACAGCCATGGGGACATTCTCAGCGTAATAACCAACGATGTTGATACGATCAACAGCGCTATCAGCCAGAATTTGACCTCCGTCGTCACCCAGGTCACCACCGCCGTAGGGGTGCTGCTGATGATGATGGCTATCAGCCCCCGCCTTTCTGTCATCCCCATCGTCATGGTCCCTCTCTCCCTCTTCAGTGCGGCCGGGGTGATGAAAGCCAGCGAAAAATATTACGGAAAACAGCAGGAGCTTTTGGGCAAACTCAACGGCTATGTGGAGGAGATGTATAACGGTCAGCAGCTTGTTCAGGTCTTCAACCATCAGGAGCGGGCAAAAGAAAAATTCTCCGCTTTGAATGAGGAGCTTAAAAACTGTTCCCGCAGAGCAGAGACCACTGCCGGGGCCGTCAGCCCCATCACCACCCTTGTGAACGACCTGGGTTATGTTCTCTGCGCGGGCGTCGGTTGCCTCTGGGCCATTGGGGGCAGGATCGCCGTGGGCAATGTGCAGGCCATGCTGGAATATACCTGGCGTTTTGCCGAGCCCTTTTCCGCTATTGCCGGGATGGTAGGAAGTTTCGGCGCGGCCGCCGCAGCAGGCGGCCGTATCTTCGGGCTGCTGGACGCCGAGGAGGAGCTCCCCGACGCCGACTGCTGCCTGATTCCGAAGGAACGGAGCGGCCGTGTACGCTTCGAAAACGTAAAATTCGGCTACAGCCCGGACCGGATCCTGATGAACAACATAAACATCACCGTAGAGCCTGGCCAGAAGGTGGCGATAGTTGGCCCCACCGGGGCTGGCAAGACCACGCTCATAAATCTGTTGATGCGGTTTTATGAGCTGAACGGCGGCAGCATATCAGTTGACGGGACAGACATAACTCATATGACCCGGCACGAGCTTCGCGACCGCTTCGGCATGGTGCTTCAGGACAGTTGGCTTTTTGAAGGGAGCATAGGCGAAAATATCGGTTATGCTGAGGACGGCATGGCAATGGAGAAGATCGTCGCCTCCGCAAAATCCGCCTGCGCCCACAGCTTTATCAAGACCCTGCCCGGCGCTTACGGTATGCTGCTCAGTAAAGGGGCGGAAAACATTTCTCAGGGCGAGCGTCAGCTTTTGACCATTGCCAGGGCTATCGCCTCCGACCCCGAGATAATGATCCTGGACGAGGCCACCAGCAATGTGGACACCCACACGGAACTTCTTATCCAAAAAGCCATGACCAGGCTGATGAAGGGCCGCACCAGCTTTGTAATAGCCCACCGCCTCTCCACCATCCGGGACGCGGACATGATACTCTACATGGAAGACGGCGACATAAAGGAAGTGGGCGATCATGAAGAGCTTATGAAATTAAACAAAAAATACGCAGCCCTTTACAACAGCCAGTTTGTATAACGAATAAAAAATCTCCCCCTGCGGAGCCAATGTTCCGCAGGGGGCACAGCTTTTCAAAAAAACCACAGCCCTTTACAGCAAGTTTAAGGGACGTAGTGCAAAACAAAAGCTTTGCACCACGTCCCTCTGTTTGGTCGGAGTGGGGAGGCTCGAACTCCCGGCCTCGTGGTCCCGAACCACGCGCGCTACCAGCTGCGCTACACCCCGATGCAGCCTTTACATTATAAGTATAAGCGGCCGCCTTGTCAAGGGAAAAATCTCTGGATCTTCACAGCAGAGCATTTATGCCCGGGGCTTGAACAGTCCGCCCTGGAAACCGGCCTCGGAGCAAAAGAGAGGCCGGGCAAAGATCGTGTCCACCGCGGACCTGTAATCGGAAAAATAACGCGACTTCAAAATCGCTTTTTTCTCCCTCTCAGCTTCCGGGAACATCCAGCCCACATAGTACCAGAGCTCCTTAAGCCGGGCAAGACTGTAGTGCTCGCCAAGCTCCGCGATGAGCCTCTCGCCGAGGCGGCTCAGAAAAGCGCGGAGCTCTTCCTTTTCAAGGGGCGCGCCGCCTCTAAGACGGCGGAAAAGGGCCGGATCTGCCGCGGCACCGCGCCCTATCATAAATCTGTCCGCCCCAGGCGCCTGCTCAAGGAGCTCTGAAAAGGCGGCAGGGCTGAAAATATTCCCGTTATAGCCGACGGGAAAGGGGCATTCAGCCAGAGCGGCGGCAAAATATCCCGGCTCCGGCTGGGAGCGGTACATGCCCGCCCTGTCCCGGCAGTGGATAGTAAGCTCTGCAAGGGGATACTTTTTGTAAACGGACAGCAGGGCCGGGAACTCTTCCGGGCTGTTGAGGCCCAGCCTTGTTTTTACCGAGATGCGAACTTGGCAGTGTGAAAAGAGCTCCTCCAGGAAGTTATCCAAAAATTCCGGCTCGCCGAGCATGCCCGCCCCCTTTCGTTTTCCTACCACCGTTGACGAAGGGCAGCCTGCGTTAAGGTTCAGCTCATCATAGCCCAGGTCCTCCAGCTCCTTGGCAGTTAGGAGGAAGACCTGGGGAGAATTGCAGAGTATCTGGGGAATGAGCCGGATGTCCCGGTTATTTTCCGGCAGCAGATCCCGAAGTCGGGAGGCCTTGAAGTCCCCGGAGGCGTTGGGTGCGATAAAGGGGGCGTAGTACCTGTCCGCTCCGGAAAACATCTCGCTGTGCAGAGACCTGTATATGTGATAGCTTATCCCCTCCATGGGGGCAAAATCCAAAATCATATCCTTCTCTCTTCCCTTCTACGATGGATGGCCTGGATCACCTCTATAATCATAATTATTTCCGTAAATTTTTCAAGGAAAATTTTTTTAGTACACGAATTATTAATAAATAGGCGCTATAATCAAGGCTACGAAATTTATGGAGGAATGAAATTTGAAGCATCCCGCTTTGATCAGGGCCCTTGCCGTCGTGCTGTCGGTATTGTGCCTTGTTATGCTGCTGGCCGGTGTGGCCGGTATACTACAGGCTGGAGCGGACAAGCGGAAGGACGAAGCCGCTTACGCGCGTCTCAGCTCACAGATACAGGAATACAAAACAGTCTTGCAGGCCCTTGATGGCAGTATAAGCTACGAGCAGGCCAAGGAGGAGCTGGATAAGCTTCAGCAGAGCCACGATGAGGACGCCTCGGCCCACAAGATGGAGCTCGCCACATACACGGCCACGAAAGGCGGGCTGAAGCAGGGCACCGAGGCCCTGGATCAGGCCGACGCGGCTCTTGCGGCGGGCTGGGAACAGTATGAGGCGGGGCTTAAGGAATTTGAGGCCCAGGCCGCCGCTTTTGAGGCCGGATACCAGCAGTTTTTGCAGGGCAAGGAGCAGTTGAGCCAGGGCTGGGATAAGTATAACAGCGCTTCCCAGCTTTTGACCATGAGCGCCGCTCAGCTCTCCGCCCTTAAAAACCTGGGCGAGCTCGGCGACAGCGACGATCCTGCCGCCCGGAAAGAGCTCTGTCTTGCCGCCTATGATGGGCTTTTGGCCTCATTTGACGGGGTAACGGGGATGATAAACAGCCTGCTTTCCATGGGGCTTATAAGCCAGGAGAAGTATGAGCAGCTTGAAAGCAGCCTGAGCACCGCCCTGGGCATGAGTTTGGAGGAGCTTCGCCAGACGATCCAGGGCAGCCGTGACCAGATCGCCGCCAGCGAGGAGATAAGCGACGAGAGCTTTGCCGCAGTAAAGGCCGCTTACGATATGTTCAGGCCGCTGCTCATCGGCCTTGTCGAGGCTATGGAGGCTCAGTTAGCCCCATTTCAGGCCGAGCTTGAGGCCACGAAGCTTAAGTTAGAGGCCGCCCAGGCAGAGCTTGACAAAACGGAAGAGTTCATGGAGGCCGGAAAAGCCGGGATAGAGCAGGGCCGGGCCGCCCTCGAAGAGATAAAGGCCCAGATGGAAAGTGGCGAGGCCGGCCTTCAGCAGGGCCGGGAGATGATATGGTATCAGCTTGGCGAGCTGCAAAAGCAGGCGCAGGAGCTCAACGATGAGCGGGAACGGCTTGTGTCCCAGTCTGAAGAGCTCAGCGAGAAAGAGCTTCAGGCAGAGGCGCAGAAAGAGCTTGAACAGCGGGAGACCTCCCTCCGCCTTTCCCTTTTGGAGCAGGAGGGCATTGAAAGCCTTGTAGACCAGGGTGGAGACCTTGCCGACGCGGCGGAAAGCTATCAGCAGAGCTATAAAAAACAGTACAGCGGAAGCTACTGCGCACGTATGGCCGCCTGCATGCTGATGGTCGGCGGCGCTTTTGCCGGGATATTTGCCCTCCTCCCCGCTTTTGAAAAGCTGAATGGCAGGCTCGCGCTCCTCCTCTCCCCTGCCGTCTGCCTTGCATGCGCCCTGGGGGCGGAAATAATTTACCTTATCATAGGCAGAGGCAGCAGCTACTCCTCCATAGGGGCGGCCCTTTTCTCCGTCTTTCAGCTCCTCGCGGTCCTGCCGGAGTTTAAAATGAAAAAAGCAGTGAAGACGGGCTGAAGCAGGACCTCTTCAAGATCGCGCTCCGCCCCGGCCGGCGTACCGGGGCGGAGCACAAAGCATTAAGCGGCTTTTTTATGTAGATAAATGTCCGGCGAATTTTAGCGTGTTATGGGGAAATGTCGCGTTACGTGTCGAACCGGTTACAACTTAGTTAAAAAAATATGGCAAAAGTTTATTAAATTGTCTTAAGACGTATTGCAAAAGAGCGGAACTCGTGGTACATTAACGGTGGAGAAAGCTATGGCAAGGTTGCTTGCATAGCCTTGCCGATAAAACGTATACATAGTATAAGTTTCAACACAGGTAAAAAAGGAGACGAATTATGAAAGCAAGGAAATTTATGTCCGCGCTTCTGGTGCTTGCGCTGTGCCTGGGCCTTATGGGGGCCACGGCCTTCGCCACCGGTTCTGTGGTCGTGGTGGGCACCCCCTCCGACGACGGCTCCGGATCCTGCGGTGACGGACTCATCGTGGCGGCTCCCGGCTCTGACCAGGAGCTCAGCACCCAGACCCCGGAGCCGTCCCCCACGGTCACTCCTCCGGCAAATGACGGCCTGCTCGTTATCGCCGGGGCCGAGGGTGAGCCCGGAGATGAAAACACCTCCACGGCAGACGAGACGACAGTGGCCCTCCTGCGCAGGGCCGGTGTGGAGGAGACCAAGTATGACAGTCTTGAAAAGGCCCTGGCCGACGCTAAGGCTGGAGACGATATCTGTCTTTTGAAGGACGTGTCTCTTTCTCCTGTCTCCATTCCCGCCGATGTGGACCTGTATCTGAACGGGAAGACCCTTAGTCTCAGCCCCACTGCCCAGGACCAGGCGGCGATCACCCTTGCCGGTGACGCCATGATAACAGGCGGCAGTATCGCGATGAAAAACGGCGGCAGCACTGAAGCTCCCGTAAAGTTTGCCAAGGGCTTCGACGTGAAGACCGGCACTCTCAGCCTGGATGGCGTTGACCTTACATACGCTCCTGCGG
>DBGBEC010000009.1:0-6483 GCA_048477415.1 Candidatus Limivicinus sp.
ACGTAAACCCGGAGCCGGCGGGACTTCACAGCACACTATATTTTGTGATAAAAGGGCTTGAATTAGTCTTGACGCTGTGATATACTGCTTTGGCAGTTTGTTATGTATATGATCGAAAGGATTGATATAAATGTCTGCACTCTTTATTGTCTTCACCGTCCTCCAGGTCCTCTCCGGTCTTGCGGTGACGGTAATCGTCCTTATGCAGAGCGGTAAAAGCTCCGGCCTCTCCGGGGCCATCTCCGGCGGCGCTGACACCTTCATGTCAAAGGGCAAGGCAAAGTCTCTGGATGCGAAGCTCGCGCGGTCTACCAAGTGGTTTGCCCTCGCCTTCGTCGTCCTGACCCTGGCGCTGAACCTTATCTGAGGCAGCGCAAAAGCCATCAGGCCGCGGCAGCTTTTAGCTGCCGCGGCCTGATGGCTTTTGCATATGTATCACGTGCGCGCGGATGGCTCACTCTTCGTCAAGGCTTTCATGGCCCACGCCGCCTATGTCAGATTTATCTGAATCCAGGGCGTTTGACAGTTCTTTATACCTGAATTTTAAATACTGCATAACGAAATGGAAAGCGTAAAGAAGGATTATGCACAGCACGCTGCACAATATCCCCACGGCGGAGCTGTGTTCGATGATAAGATATCGCGTCACCAGGAAGACCAGGACCTCGACCACATGCTGGGCGCTGGGCTTGAGCAGCATTTTGATAAACTCTATGCCCACCACCAGGTTGAACATATTCTTCAGAAAGTCAAGAAACCATGTGGTGTTCGCCATTATATTCAGGACGCCAAGAGCGCTCAGAAGATATGTGACCGTAGTGAAGAGCAGCGCCAGGCCGACAAGTATGGCTATTACAAGTTCAAAGCCATCACACAATTTGTCGAGACGATGGCGGAATCCGTCTTTTCTTTTTTCCCGTCTTTCATCAAGCATAACAAGGCTCCTTTCCATGTGATGTTAAGATGTCGTTAAGTTTTTCGTTTTTATTTTATGTTAGCTTTGAGAAAAAGTCAACGTTTTTTTCTGTAAATCGGCAAAGAAAAGGCTGTGACTTGCGTCGCCGGGAACAACGTGCTATAATATATGAAATTTTGTGTTGGTTTTTGATGGTTTTGCCCCGCGGGGCCGTCAAATCAGCCAAGATCATCGGAGGCAGGACATGGACAGAGCAATCTTAAAAAACTATGCCAGACTTATCGCCCGTTCGGGCCTGAATATAATGGAAGGCCAGGAGGTCATCATCCGGACCGAGCCGGAGCAGACGGATTTTGTGGCGCTGCTTGCGGAAGAGTGCTATCTCGCCGGGGCCTCAAAGGTACGGATAGACTGGCGTTTCCAGGCCGCCACGGGGCTGGACATAAAATATCAAAGCCAGGAGACCCTTGGCCGGGTGGAAAACTGGGAAGTGGAGAAGCTGAGACACAGCGCGGAGATCCTGCCCGCCTCGGTCTATCTCTACTCCGAGGACCCGGACGGTCTGAAGGACCTTGACCAGGAAAAATGGGCCCGGGCCCAGCAGGAGCGCTATAAAATACAGCGTCCCTTCAGCGACGCCATGGAGAACAAGCACCAGTGGTGCGTGGCCGCGGTCCCCGGAAAGAAATGGGCGGAAAAGCTCTTTCCCGAGCTCTCGCCGGAGGGGCGGGAGGAGAAGCTGTGGCAGCTTATCCTCCGCTGCGCCAGGGCCGACGGAGCAGACCCCGTGGCCGACTGGGAGGAACACAGCGCCAGGCTCAGGAGCCGCTGCCAGTGGCTCAATTCGTTGAAGCTCAGAAAGCTTATCTATAAAAGCGAGAGCAGCGGAACAGACCTGAGCGTCGGGCTTATGCCCCGTATGCTCTTTTGCGGCGGCGCGGAAGAGCTGCCGGGCCACAACCTGTGGTATAACGCCAACATCCCCTCGGAGGAGGTCTTCACCACCCCCATGAAGGGCGAGGCGGAGGGAATAGTCTATTCCACCATGCCCCTGTCCTACCGGGGCGTGCTTATCGAGGGCTTCTCCCTGCGTTTTGAAAACGGTCGGGTCGTTGAGGCGAAGGCGGAAAAAAATCAGGAGGCGCTGGGGCTCATGCTGGCAATGGACGAGGGGGCGGCCATGCTGGGCGAGTGCGCCCTGGTCCCCTGGGAGAGCCCCATAAGAGAGAGTGGTGTCCTGTTTTACAACACCCTTTTCGACGAGAACGCAGCCTGTCACCTGGCTCTGGGTGCCGGCTACTCCAGTTGTCTGGAAGAATTCTGGAAATACAGCCCCGAAGAGGCCCGAGCCCTGGGCGTGAACGACTCCATGATACACGAGGACTTTATGATAGGCGCTCCGGATCTGAGCATAATGGGCCTCACCGAGGACGGGCGCTGTGTAAAGATCTTTGAAAACGGCACCTGGGCCGGATAAGCGCAATGAAGAGAGATAGAAGCCCCGGCTCTCATATAGCGGAGCGGGCTAAAGAGAGACGCGCGGAGCACCGGGCCGCCAGGCAGGTCAGCTCTGCGAAAAGGGTAAAGAAGCCGGCGCTCAGGCCCTCCTCCCGCATAATACTCATCGCGGGCGCGGCGGCATGCATGCTGATGGTCATATCTCTCGTGCTGCTCTTCAGCGCCGACAGCCGGGAGTATGACAACTATATGGACAGGGCCGCCTCCGAGTATCTGGCCGGGGACTACGACAGCGCCCTGAGCTGTCTGCGAAAGGCTCTGAGCATAGAGGAGACCGAGGCCTGTCTGCTGCTGATGGCCGACTGCTATGAAAAGCAGGAGAATTATGAAAAGGCTCTTGAACTGCTGCGGCGGCTTGAATCCCCGTCGGATGAAGTCAAGGCCCGTATCGCGGAGCTGGAGCAGCAAAGGGCAAAGCTTCTGGGCATGGAGAAAATAGAGCTCGGCGGCAAGCTCTTCTCCCAGGACGCCTCAGCCCTGGTGCTGGACGGGCTGGACCTCAAGGAGGCTGATCTTGAGCTCCTCATCCAGTTCAAGGAGCTGGACAACCTCTCCCTTGCTGAGAATTCCCTTAAAGATCTGTCTGGGCTGACAGCGCTCAAGGGCCTTGTCACCCTGAATCTCAGCGGAAACAGCGTGAGTGATATCTCCCCTCTGGCAGAGCTCAGCGGCCTTAGAAGCCTGTATCTGGACAACAACCCCATCCGGGATCTTGCCCCGCTGCTGAAGCTTGAGAATCTCACGAATCTCAGCATACGGGGGATAGACATAAGCCAGGAACAGCTTGAGAGGCTTTCCGCAGCCCTGCCGAACTGCGCCATACACAGCGACGTCTCCTCCGGCGACGTGGTGGATATAAGCCTCGGAGGTCTCACCTTCAAATCTGACGTGAGGGAGCTGGACCTGAGCGGAAGGGGCCTGAGGGATGTGAGTGCCCTTGAAAACTGCAAGGACCTGGTGCGCCTGGATATAAGCGGCAACGATATAAGCGATCTTTACTCGCTCATGAATATCCCCGGTCTTGAATGGCTGGACGCCTCAGATAATAAGCTTACGGATCTGCGCCCTCTCATCGGCATGAGCACTCTGCGCACCGTGCTTGTCTCGGGCAACTCCATAAGCGGCACCTCCGCAGTGGGCGCTATGACCGCGCTGAAAGAGCTTGACCTGTCTGAAAATCCGCTCAGCGATCTTTCCGGTCTGAAAAAGCTGAGAAATCTTGAGAGCCTCGGCCTTGACGGCACAGGTCTTGTGGATGACGATCTTCAATACCTTGAATATCTCAGTTCCTTGGCTGCTTTGTCCATTGAGGAAAACCCGGAGCTGAGCGGCGAGGCGGTGGACAAGCTCCAGGCCGCTCTCGGCTCTTGTGTTATAGAGCATTCAGAGCTTATATACTCCATCGACGTGGGCGGAAACCCGGTGAAGAGCAACGCCACGGAGCTCAGCCTGAGCGGGCTTGGCATCTCGGACATTTCCGGCCTTGGGAACCTGAATTTCCTGGAAAAAATTGATCTGTCCGGCAACAGTATAAGCAACATCTATATCCTCCAGTATACCGGGAGCCGGGACGATATAAGGATCCTCGACCTGTCCGCCAACGCTATAGAGGACATCACCCCCATAGCCGGTCTTGCGGCGCTTGAGGAGCTCGATCTGTCAGACAACAAGATAAGCTCGGTCCAGGCCCTTATGAGCATGAGCAGTCTGAAAAAGCTTGACCTGAGCGGAAATCCGCTGACGGACGAGCAGATAAAAACGCTTCAGGACAGCCTGACGAGCTGTGAAATAAGCTGGTAAGGCGGTCCAGGGAGCAAAACTCCGCAAATTTGGTGATTCCTACAAAAGAAAGGCCCGCAAATCTGCGTTGTGACGATTCTGTCTTTTTTTACAAAAAATACTTCTTTTAACCCGGGCGCTGTGCTATTATATAGCCAAGAGGCGACGGTGCCTGCCGCCTCTTGAGCCATAGGCAGATGAAAGGAGTTGGCAAAATTGAAGTTCACTTTTACCGAGAAACGGATGAATTCCTCCGAAGAGCTCAGGGCCTATGCCGTGCGCAAAATAGGCAAGCTGGACAGGTTCTTTAAAACCGAGGGAGAAGCCTTTGTAACCTTCAGTATCGAGCGCGGGCGCTTCCTGGCGGAGATAACCATCCACAGCAACGGCCTGTACTACAGGGCAAGCGAACTTACAAACGACATGTACGCCTCCGTAGATTCCGGTGTGGCCGCTATCGAGCGTCAAATACGCCGGAACAAGACCCGCCTTGAGAAAAAGCTTCGCGAGGGGGCGCTGGAGCGTGAGGCCGCGCCTGCTTTCGCCCCTGCGGAGGAAGAAGAGGATGGAGAGTTCAAGATCGTCCGCAGCAAACGCTTCTCCATCAAGCCCATGTCCGCAGAAGAGGCCATTTTGCAGATGAACCTGCTTGGACACGAGTTTTTTGTCTTTAAAAACATGGAGCTGGACGACGCCATATCAGTCGTATACCGGCGCAAGCAGGGAGGCTACGGCCTTATCTGCGACGACGGAGACCTCGATTGAGCCCGGGCCGAAGGGCGTTGGCAGCAGGAAACAGTTCTGCGATCCATCGGTTTGGAATATAAATTTTCCGGCGGAAACCGCTTTGGTTTCCGCCGGTGATATGTGAGCACGCTCACCAAATGAAAAGGAGGTTCGCCCCATGAAATGTCCCCGCTGCGGAAACGAAATGACCACGGACTCTCACAGAAAGATCGCCCTTCAGATGTGCTATACCTGCGGCTACATAGAAGGCCGCAAATACGACGGCAAGAACAACAGCTCAACAAATTTTGAGCACATGAAATCCCTCAACTTCAACGAAATGGTCGCTTTTTTAAGCTCCGGCCTTGGCCTTGACGAGGAAAAGGTGATTGGCTGGCTTGACGACAGCAACGAGTAAGCCCTCCCCTGCCCGACCAGCGATCCAAACAGCCTCCCCCAGCTTGTGTTCACTCAAGCTGGGGGAGGCTGTTTTGTTTTCCTGGCGTGAAAGACCGGTCTATTCACATCTGACGCTTATCATAGTAACATAGTCGCTTTTGTTTTTTATTGCCATCTCATTCAGCCCCTCCTCGTAGGCGTATCCCCGGAGCCTCAGACCATGCTCCCTGGCATATGTCAGGATAGAATCATACACCTCGGGAAGGGCTCCCCAATCGCCCACACAGAAGGAACGGAGATATTTCCCAGCCGGCAGTATCTCGTCATATTCATCCGAATCATCCGGGCAATAAGCAAAAAAGCAGCCATAGCGGTCAAATTCACTCCGTCGGATGTTGTCCACACAGATGCGGCTTCCAAAATTATCGTAAAGGTGAAAGAGCTTTTTTAATCGCAGGGAAAACTCGGCCGCGACAGAAAAATCCTCCTCGTTATACATTCCTGTAATTAGGGCGGAAAGTATTATCCTTCTCTCCGGCAAGCTGCACAGCTCTATCGAGGCGTGGCTTGACTGCTCCCCTATTTTTACCCTCGCCGCCTTCCGCTCCAAAAAAGCCTGGGCAGCCATAAGTCGCTTTATGGTCTCGTCGATCAGCTTTTTCTTTTTTTCCATAACCTGCGAAAAGGACTCACCCGAGGGCCTGGCCACATATTCCCTTATTTCGTCTATAGAAAGGCCTACCCGACGCAGGGTAAGTATAAACTCAAGCTCAGCAAATTGAACGCAGTGATAATAATGATATCCGTTTTCCTCCACTATCTCCGGACAAAAAAGTCCGATATCGTTGTAATAGTGCAGGGTGCGCTTGTTCACACCGGTGAGTTTCGCGAACTCTCCGGTGGTGTATAAATATTTTTTTAATTTCATATAAAACCTCTTGACTGTACAGTGACTGTACGGTGTATCTTACACCAAAACAGAGGCACGGTCAAGAAGAAAACAGAAAAGGGGCAGCGTGAATGAAGAACGAGGCAGCGGATATGAAACCAGACAATAAGCACAAAGAAGAGCGCTTTAGCCAATGGCGCTATATTAACGAAGGGGGTTTATTATCATGAAAACGGTATTATCGAATGTACGGCTC
>DBGBEC010000010.1:0-2487 GCA_048477415.1 Candidatus Limivicinus sp.
AAGGCCACCGGCCTTTTTTGACAAGCTGGGGCGGGTCCTTCATGGGCCCGCCCGACTGATATTTGATCTGCCCCTATCTGTCCATTCCGCAGGGATAGGCGCTGTCGCTGGTCATTCTGTCAAGCGTTACGCTCTCATAGAGCCTGTAGCCCCCTGCCAGGTTATAGCTTTCAAAGCCCTCCTGCTCCAGTATGCGGCAGGCTATATAGCTTCTAAGACCGCTCTGGCATATCACATATACTGCCTTGCCCTTCTCCAGTTCTCCAAGGCGCTCTCTCAGCTCGTCCACGGGAATGTTAACAAAGCCCAGGGCGTGGCCCCGTTCATACTCCCCGGGAGTCCTGGTGTCCAGAAGATTCAGGCTGCCGTCCCTGGGCAGGGCGTCCACCTGGTCGTGGAAAAACTGCTTTACCCGGCCGCTTATCAGGTTTTCCGCCATAAAGCCCGCCATATTCACCGGGTCCTTGGCCGAGGAATAGGGCGGAGCGTAGGCCAGATCCAGGTCTTTAAGCTCTGTAACGCTCATGCCGCAGCGTATGGCCGTGGCCAGAACGTCACAGCGCTTGTCAGCCCCGTCGCCCCCAACTATCTGAGCCCCAAGCAGTTTTCCGCTGCCCTTTTCAAAAACGACTTTCATCGACATTATTCTGCCGCCCGGGTAGTATCCGGCGTGGTTTGCCGGGGAGAGATATATCTTGTCGCAGTCTATGCCGGCCTTCTTTGCGGTCTGCTCGTTTATGCCGGTGCAGGCGGCAGTCATGTCGAACACCTTTATCACGGAAGAGCCCTGAGAGCCCTTGTACCGGCTGTCTCCGCCGCAGACGTTGTCCGCCGCTATGCGTCCCTGTTTGTTCGCAGGCCCGGCGAGGGAGATGACCGCGTTCTCACCGGTGACAAAATGCCGCACCTGCACCGCGTCGCCCACGGCGTAAATGTCCGGGTCAGAGCTCTGCATACGGTCGTTCACGGCTATGCTGCCCTTTATCCCCAGCTCAAGCCCCGCCTCCCTGGCAAGAGCGCTTTCCGGAGTGACGCCTATGGCAAGGATCACCATGTCCGCGCTCAGCGGCTGCTCCCCCTTTAAAAGAACGCTCACCGCTCCGTCCCGCTCCTCAAAGCCCTCAACGGTGTGCCCAAGCATGAGTTTTACGCCATTGCAGCGCATTTTCGCGTGTATGAAAGAGGCCATATCGCTGTCAAAGGGGTTCATAAGCTGTTTCGGTCTCTGGACCATCGTTACCTCCATGCCCAACTCGCGGAGATTCTCCGCCACCTCAAGGCTTATGAAGCCGCCGCCGGCCAGAACGGCGCTTTTTGGCTTTTCCTTGTCGATATAGTCTCGTATACGCATGGTGTCCTCTACCGTGCGCAGAGTGAAGAGCTTGTCAAGGCCGAGGCCCGGGAGTTCAGGTTGGGTAGGCTTCGCGCCGGGTGAAAGGATCAGCTTGTCATAGCTCTCTTCAAATATCTCCCCGGTATCAAGCTTCCTGACAGTGACTGTCTTTCGCTGCCTGTTGATCTTCTGCACCTCGTGCTTTACATGCATATCGATCCTGAAACGCTGCCAGAAGCTCTCCGGTGTCTGAAGAGTGAGCTCTTCCGGGTCGGTGATAACGCCGCCGATGTAATAGGGCAGGCCGCAGTTGGCATAAGAGATGAAACCGGAGCGCTCGAACACCACCACTTCCGCCTTCTCGTCAAGCCGCCTTATCCTCGCCGCCGCGGAGGCGCCGCCGGCAACTCCGCCTACAATGACTATCTTCATTTCAATGCTCCACCTTTCCGCGGTATCCGTTTATACCGCCTATATTCTTGACGTTCTGATATCCCATCCTCTTCAGCGCGGCGCTGGCCTGGCTGCTCCTCGCGCCGCTGAGGCAATAGACAAAAAGCGGAGTGCTCATATCGTTTGACAAGGCCTTTATCCCATCTATATCGCTGAGAGGAAGGTTCCTGCTGCCGGGTATCCTGCCTTCACTATACTCCCCCTCTGTACGCACGTCAAGCAGCAGCGCACCGGCACTCTGCCTGTATTCCTCCAGGCCCTGATTTATGTCCCTGCCTTTGAATATATCGAAAAAACCCATTGTATCTCTCTCCTTTTTTGTCTCGGGCTCATGCCCGGCCTTCTTGACTGTATTTTATGCTTTTTTCCCTTTTCTTCCGTGATCTTATCACATAAAACTCCCCCAGCCCTCCGACGCGAGGGCTGGGGGAGTGGGACTGTCAAAAAACTATAGTTAAGAGCAAGACAATCAGCAAAGCGGGGGAGCTCGAGGGGGCCGCCGGCCCGCCTCGTATTCCAATAACCGCCAGCAATAAGCCTGATCAATCAGGCGTTTGCTTCGCGCAGCCCTCGCGTCGGAGGGCTGGGGGATAAATATCTCTCACTGGCGGGAGCTCGTCTATTTTTCGCCCACGAACAGGAGGTGGCTGCTCATGCCAAGAAATTCAGGTTTTTCACATATGCTGAAATGATAGCGCAGG
>DBGBEC010000011.1:0-2592 GCA_048477415.1 Candidatus Limivicinus sp.
GACCTTGGGCCGGGGCCTGTTTTCGGCCATGAACCAGTCTATCTCCCGGATAGTCTGGCTCTGCTCCGGGGCGGGGATATGGCCGGAGAGATATTCCTCCGCCTCCCGGGCGGACATAGTGACCCGCCGTTTATAGACCACGCCCTTGAATTTCTTTTTAAGCTCCACAAAGACCGTGTCCTCCGGCCCGGGCACATTGTAGCTGCGCAGGCGCAGCTTCTCTTTATACACCGGGTCGTCGATGGAATGGCGGATGAGATGATAGTCGTCCCCGTCATAGTAGAGGCTGCACACAGTGCTCTCCGGGTATTCGTCCGGCTGTATGTAGGGCCGGAGGACCGGGAAAAGGGCCTGGTACTGCTCCGCCGTCAGCAGATATTTTTTCTCATAGCGCCGGAAGCTGAGCTTGGTATCGCCCATGCCGGATCTCCTTTCACTCACCGAAGTATTCGGCCCTCTCCTCCTGGCTCAGGCCGAAGATATTGCAGAGAGTGTCGATATTATGCTGCCGCCAGTCCCTGTCGGCAACGAAGTTCTCCAAAAAGTCGATGTTCCACAGCCATTTTTCCAGGCTCATACCGAAGCGGGCGTAATCCCGCTCCACCTCCGGCTCTATCTGCTCCGCCAGCCGCCGTATCTCCGCCACTGTGTTCTCGTTCGTGAGGGGGCCGTTCAAAAGCTCCCCCGCCCGGGTCAGAAGGGCGTGGATAAAATCCTCGTTCTTCAGGAGCCGGCCTATAAGGCTGGACACCTGCCGATTCTCGATGCTGTAGGGCGAGAGCAGATTATAGTAGTTCTGGCTCTGGTCCAGGAAGGTGCTGTCCAGATCATAGAACATCAGCCGCCATTTCCCGTCGTTCTCCGTGGAACGGCAGTAGCGCAGGTTGCCGTAGCTCAGGTCCGCGTTCGCGCAGTAGCCCTCTATCAGGATCCAGTCTATAAGGCTGTCCACATCCATGAGGCTGAGGAAATGCTGGTAGTTCTCGTCCTGGCTCATGTCATTGGTCAGGCAGAATCTGAACACGCTGTCATACAGCTCGGTATTGGTCCAGACCTGGGACTCTATCACCGTCACACTGTCCCGGCTCACGCCGGCAATGCTTGCGTAGAGCTGCTCATTGGTCTTCTCCATGAGGGCGTATATGCCGCTGTAGACCCCGTCTATGTACAAAACGCAGTATTTGCTCCTGGTGCTTATGACCGCGTCGGAGCTGTTGAGGCAGAGGTTCTGGCAAAGCTCGTTTCTTATTATGCCGCTGTAAAAGTCCTGGCCCGCCCGGAGGATAAGGTTCGTAAACTCCGTAACGCCCCCGCCGAAGATGTCATAGTCAAGGCTGGCCTGGCCATAGCTGCCCCGGAAGCGGACGCTCATGTTCTTCTTGGGCAGGATAAGGCTGGTCTCGCCGTGCATCCTTATGCCGCAGGGGATGGTGAAGGAGCCCCCCTCCTCGTACAGAGCCAGGCTGCCCTGGGTCTCCATGCCCTTCACGCCGTTGGAGTACATGCCGCTGAACTCCGCCCCATCGTCTGAAACGAGGCTGAGCACCGGCAGGGAATGGCCCTCGTTGATGATATAGGTCAATGTCAATGCCCGGCTGGGCAGAGCCCCCTCCTCCACCGCTATCGCCCGGACAACGCAGGTCTTATCAAGGCTTATGGGACCCTGGTACAGGCTGCCGCCAAGGCTGGGCAGGCTTGAATCCAGGCTGTAATATATCTCCCCCGGGCCCGAGAGCTCCAGGCTTACAGGTCCGTCGGTCTCAAAGACCCCGTCCGGGCTCAGAGCCTCCGGCTTCTGTGAGACGCGGCGATAGCCCTGGCCGTTGGCATAGCCCGGGCTGGGCTCAGCGAAGAAGAACCAGCCGCTCTCTCCGTCCAGGCGGCCATAGCTGCATTCATAGGGGATATCCCGCAGCCACACATGGTCGATAAGCCCATCCGGGCCGCTGAGATACAGACCCTCGGACACAGAATCAAGGGCAAAATCCGCCAGAGGATAGTCCCCGGTGCTCTCCGCCTGGTCGTCGCAGCAGATAACAATGCTCTCACCGGGCTCAAGGCTCTCCTGGGGAAGGGACCATCTGCGGAATTCATCCTCATCGTCCGACAGCCAATAGTCAGAGAGGAGCACCGCCTGGGAGGATATGTTCTTTATCTCGACCCAGTCGCAACAGCCCTGGCTCCCGGCCTGCCAAAAGTCCAGGTTCGCGGTCATGACCTCGTTTATCACAAGGGGGCCCGGAGCCTCAAGGCTCTCCTGCCAGGCCCCGTATCCCTGAGCGCTGTTCTCGCAGCCGGGGCTGGGATACAGGCTCTCTGAATACTGCCCGTCGCTCCCAAGGCAGAGGGAACCGCCGCACTCAGTCTCCGTCAGGGCTATGGCCCCGGCCTGAAGGCCGGACCTGTCCCAGAGATACAGGGTCTCCCCGGCGGAGAGGGCAAAATCCGTGTGCAGCTCCTCCCCCTGCCGGTCCTTGCCGGAGGCGAAGACGATGAGCCGCTCCCCGCTCTCCAGCCGCCTGGAGGGCAGGAGCCAGCCCCGGCCCTCCCTGTCGGAAAGGCTCCATCCCTCTGTGTTCAGGGGCTCCGTCC
>DBGBEC010000012.1:0-5787 GCA_048477415.1 Candidatus Limivicinus sp.
GGCGACAACAGGCCCAAGCCTGTAGTTCAGCGCCGTTTTCGCCAGCAGGGGGTGCATGCTGCCCAGCAGCTCCCGGGAGGGAAGCCCGGCCCAGTCCGCGTTGAAAAGGGCTTTGTGCCCCGCCGCGCAGGCAGATCTCAAAATGTCCCCGGGCCGTCTTCCGCCGCAGAGCTCCGAGACTATCCAGTCGCAGTGCTCCACAAAGGTCATGGTTTTTTCGGAAACCTGGGGGGCAGTGCGGGCGCAGTTCAACATTTTGGCCCAAAACCACTCGCTGGAGTATTGGCCCTGGTATAAGGTATAGTCGATCTCGCCGCCGGAAAAGGCGGCGTTTAGCTCTTCCGCCTCCGGCGCGGCGCTGTGGTCCTTCCATAGATAGAACATGGCGCTGGGCTCGTCCCTGAATTCCTCCAGCAGGGCCAGGGGACGGCCGTTTTCATCCACGGGCGCGGGCGTTGAGCCCGTGGTGTCGAAGCCTATGCCGACGATCTGGGCGCGCTGCTTCGCGCTCAGGCTGGCCGTGCATTCATTTACCGCCGCTTCAAGGGCCTCTAAATAGTCCAGCGGGTGCTGCCTGTAGACCTCTCGTTCCGGGCTGCAATACAGGCCCCGCTCCCAGCGCGGGTAATTCGCGGCGGCCCTTGCGGCTACATCCCCGCTTCCCGCGTCACAGACGATACATCTGACTGAAGACGTGCCAAAATCGACGCCAATAACATATTTCTCCATGCTGCCCCCTTTTTTGTTCAAAAAAACAGCCGTATTCCTTTTACGAATTCGGTTAAGTAACTATTTACACAGTATAGGCATATAAATCAAAAAATTCAACAAAATATTCACATCAAAAAGTAAAATTATCAAATATGCACAAAAATGCAGATCATTTTTTGGATTGACAGGAAGAAAATGCGGTGCTAATATTAACTTAACCGGTTAAGTTAATAAGCGCAATAAAATGGAGGATCTCAACATGAGAACAACACGGGCCAAAGAGCTCAGCCTTGAAAGCTTTAACAAATATGGGACCTTTGCCGCTATGACAGAGCCCGATAACCATTCCGTAGGGCCTGATATCCATGAATTCTTTTGCGATCAGCTTGTCTACTGCACCGCGCCCGGGCTCCCCGTGGGCTTGTCCACATCCCATGTGCTCAAGCGCCCGGTCGTCATAGACAGGACCGAGATACACAAAAACTGCGGGGAGGTCATGCTGCCCCTGGACGGCGACATTTATATACATGTGGGCCCCCGCTCCGGAATAGACGAGGCCGATTTTGAAAAATTCGAGATATTCAGGGTGCCTATGGGCACGGCGGTATGTCTCAGACCGGGAACCTGGCATTTCGCTGCCTTTCCCTGCACCAAGGAGGCGGTAAGCGTTTTGGTGCTGCTGCCCGAGAGGACCTATGCCAACGACTGTATAGTTGTGGATATTCCGGAAGACAGGCAGATAAGGCTGGAAGAATAAAGCCGAGGGAAAGGCACTGGAGGGTCTACTGTGGACAATAAGCTTTTGTTGGAAATGCGAAATATTTCCAAGTCGTTCCCAGGAGTGAAGGCTCTGGACAACATGCAGCTCAAGATATTTTCCGGCGAGGTCCACGCCCTGATGGGTGAAAACGGCGCCGGCAAGTCAACGCTGATGAACATACTCTGCGGCGCGCTGAAGCCCGATGAGGGAGAGATATTCATCGAAGCTTCCCCAGTACACATCCACTCTATAAGGGATTCCATAGATCTGGGGATAAAAATGATCCATCAGGAACTGAACTATGTGCCGACGCTCACCGTGTACGAGAACATTTTTCTCGGCCGGGAGCTCAGCGGCAGGTCCGGCTTTATAAAGCGGAGGGAGATGGCGGAAGAGGCCCAGCGGCAGCTTGACAGCATGGAGATAAATATTTCCTCCCAAAAAAGAATGGCTGAGTTGAGCGTCTCACAGCAGCAGATGGTCGAGATAATCAGGGCGGTCTCCTCAAACTGCAAGGTCCTTATCATGGACGAGCCCACCTCGGCCATAACCTCGGAGGAAGTGAAAATACTCTTCAAAGTGGTCAACCGACTGAAGAGCCTGGGCGTGGGAATTATCTTCATAACCCACAAGATGAACGAGGTCTATGAGATAGCCGACAGGATAACCGTCATGAGGGACGGGAACTATGTTGACACCTGCCCGGCCGCCGGCTGCTCTGAGACCCAGCTCATTTCGATGATGGTTGGCAGGGAGATAAAGGATCTGTTCCCCAAATCGAACACGCCGGACGAGGAGGAAGTTTTCCGGGCGGAAGGAATAAGCGGGGAGAGATTCAAAGACATCTCCTTCAGCGTGAAAAAAGGCGAGATACTTGGTATCGCCGGGCTGATGGGCGCCGGACGCACGGAGATGGTGCGGGCGATCTATGGGCTGGACAGGCTGCAAAGCGGCAGGGTGTATCTGCACGGAAGAGATATCACGCCAAAAAATACCAAGCAGGCCATCGCAAATAAGATCGGCTATGTCAGCGAGGACCGGAGGAAGGTCGGCCTTGTAGTCGGCATGTCCGTGAAGGATAACATCACCATGTCCAGCCTTTCGGAGCTTTGCCGCTTTGGCTGGATAAACCAGAAGAGGGAGTTGGCCGTAGCTCAAAAGCAGATCGAAGATTTCGCTATAAAAACACCGGGCTGCGACCAGCTCGTCGCGAATCTGAGCGGGGGGAACCAGCAAAAAGTCGTGCTGGCAAAAACTCTGCTCTGCGACCCGGAGGTCATTATCCTGGACGAGCCCACCAGGGGCATAGACGTGGGAGCCAAGGCGGAGATACACAGAATGATATCCACCCTTGCCCGGCAGGGGAAAAGCGTTATCATGATCTCCTCGGAAATGCCTGAGATCCTGGGCATGAGCGACCGCATAATGGTGATACACGAGGGCCGCAAAAAGGGGGAGCTCCCAGGCGGGGACGCAACACAGGAAAAGATCATGAAGATGATCCTTTCGCACAAGGAGTGAGGGTTGGTATGCAGAAGAAAAACAATGACAGGCCGCTGGAGAAAAGGGATCATAAGAAATTCCTTGAAAAATACGCGATCTTGATCGCCTTTTTCATCCTGCTGATCGCCATCAGCCTTATGAGACCCAATTACCTTTCGCCGTCCAATCTGATAACGGTCCTTAATCAGACGGCGATAAACGGGATACTGGCCGTGGGTATCACTTTCGTCCTGATCACCGCGGGGATAGACATATCCATCGGCTCTGTGGCCGCGCTGTCGGGAGTGGTCTCCGCCATGCTGGCCAAGGCCGGCGCTCCTGTATTCATCGCCTTTGCGGGCGGGATACTTGTGGGGGGCCTTATAGGCCTCGTTATAGGGGGCCTGGTCACAAAGGGGAAGCTTGCCCCATACATAGTGACCCTCGGCTTTCTGACGGTGATACGGGGCGTGGCGTTGCTCATCTCGGAGGGGCGTCCCATATCAGGTCTTGACAGGGCCTATGGGGCCCTGGGCAACGGGCTGATCTTTGGCGTGATCCCCGTGCCGATAGTGATCTTTGTGATCGTCACGATAATTGCCCATATCATCCTGCGGCACCTTAAAATAGGCCGCCACATATACGCGGTCGGCGGGAATCCCAACGCTGCGGAGGCCTGCGGTATCAGCGCGAACAAGACGAAAATGTTCGTGCATGTTGTGTGCAGCCTGTGCGCGGGCCTTGCCGGAGTCATCCTGTCGTCCAAAATAATAACCGGCCAGCCCAACATGGCGGAGGGCTATGAGCTGGACGCTATAGCGGCGGCCGTTGTGGGCGGCACGAGCCTCGCCGGCGGCACAGGCGGCATACCCGGCACCCTGATCGGCGCACTTATCATCGGCGTGATCGGCAGCGGCCTTGATTTCATCAACGTATCCTCATATTGGCAGTATGTGGTAAAGGGCGCGATAATCGTCGTCGCCGTCCTGCTCGACAGGAACAAAAAACGGCAATGAGCTTTACCTGCTGAGGCCACGGCGAGAAAGCGCGGAGGAGGTGTATCGCAGCAGGGCACAGCGCCTTGTCCTCAGCCCCGGAAAAACAACATAACAAAGAAGAAAGGACTATTGAAAAATGAAAAAGCACATCAAAAATCTCCTGATACTTGCCCTTGCTCTCAGCATGGTCTTCAGCCTTGCCGCCTGCGGCAATAATGAGCAGCCCCCAGCCCAGGATGAGCCCGCCGGGGACGCCCCCGCTGAGGACGAGACAATAACCATAGGCGTTACCCTTATGAATTTCAGCACTGAGTTCAGCATAGGGCTCAAGGACTATATGACCGCCAAGGCCGAGGAGATAGGCGGGGTCGAGCTGCTGGTCCTTGACGCCGGCGGAGACGCGGCCAAGCAGGTGGAGCAGATAGACTCCTTCATCGCTCAGGGCGTTGACGCGATAATCATGCAGCCCCAGGAGCAGGAGGCATGCAGCCCGGCCATCGACAAGGCGAAGGCCGCCGGTATCCCCATTGTGAACTGCAACTCCCACACCACCTCCGCCCCCGACGCCTATGTTGGCAGCAACGACGCTGAGTCCGCCCAGATAGCTCTCAACTATATAGTCGAGCGGCTGGAGGGCAGCGGCAACGTGGCCATGATGCACGGCCATCCCGGCCAGACTGCCGAGGTCATGCGCACTGAGGGCGCGATAGAGGTCATCGAGCAGAACCCCGATATGAAGCTTATTGCCGAGCAGACAGCCAACTGGGACCGGGCAGAGGCAATGGATCTTATGCAGAACTGGCTCCAGGCCTATGGTGAGGACATAGACGCCGTGTTCTGCCAGAACGACGAGATGGCTCTCGGCGCGCTCAATGCCCTTATCCAGGCCGGGCAGAAGGAGAACATAATCGTGGTCGGCGTGGACGCCATTGACGACGCCCGGCAGTCTGTCAAGGCGGGCGAGCTCGACGCTACGGTGTTCCAGGACTGCAAGGGCCAGGCTGAGGGAGCCCTTGAGGCGGCCATCAAGCTTGCCAAGGGCGAGACTGTAGAAGCGGAGATCATCATTCCTTTCATTCTTGTTACGGCTGAAAACGTGGACGAATACCTGAATTGACAGGACCATCCAGCTAAAGGAGTCTTTGCGTAATGAGCGTTTATAAGGAATTCTCTCATGACCTGAGCCTTTCGGGAAAGGTGGCTGTAGTCTCCGGCGGGACGAGCGGCATTGGCTATACCACCGCTAAAATGCTCGCGTCCAAGGGGGCGAGCGTTGTTATCTGGGGCCGGAATCCAAACATCCATAAGCTGGCCGAGGAGATCGGCGGCGGCGCCTATGGGGTGCAGCTTGACATCACCGACACGGCCCAGATCAGAAGCGCCGTTGACTATGTGATAAAAATGAACGGCAAGATCGACATCCTGTGCAACAGTGCGGGGATAGGCTCCGGCAAACCCGCCGAGGACATTTCAGAAGAGGAGTTCATGAATGTCCTTAACGTCAACCTTAAATCCGCGTTCATGGCGGCCCAGAGCGTGGGCCGCACCATGATAGAGCGCGGCAACGGCGGCAGGATAATCAACATCGCCTCTGACGCCAGCGTCGTCGCGATAAAAGACCATGTGGCCTATTCGGCGAGCAAGGCCGGTCTGCTCGCGGTGACGCGCAGCCTGGCCCTTGAATGGGGGAAATACGGCATCACCTGCAACGCTGTCTCCCCCTGCGTGGTCATGACGCCGATGTCAAAGGCCTATTGGGTCGGCGAGCGCGCGGAGAGGCACCTCAGCGAGATCCCGGTGGGGCGTTTCGCGGAGATGGAGGAGATAGCGGCGGCA
>DBGBEC010000013.1:0-7142 GCA_048477415.1 Candidatus Limivicinus sp.
TCCCCAAATCAAAGCCCAGCGCAAGCGGGTTTGATTTGGATAAGGAAGAAGGAGCCGACGGATATGGAGCTTGGGGCAGCGCCGCAAGCGGAATGTAGTTTACTTCTTCTGACGCCGCTGACAGCTCCCTCGTGGAAGGAGCCAAGGGGGCCAGAAATGATTAGCGCCCTCGGTCGGCTTTTGGCTGACCGGGGGCGCTGTTTTGACTTCAGAGCAAGGGGAAAGCGTTCTCACAGGAGTTTTAGTATCTCTGACATGAGCTGTTCCCTGCCCTGTCCTTTTTCGGCGGAGAATGGGATCAGCGGGGTATCCCCGGACAGGTCAAGGGTCTGGCGTATCAGGGCCAGGTTCGGCTCTATCTCGCTTTTTTTCAGCTTGTCCAGCTTATTCGCCGCCAGGACCAGCTTGCAGCCGCTGTTTTTGAACCACTGGGCCATGGTGACGTCGTCCGCCGTGGGCTTGTGCCTTGAATCGACTATCATTACGCCAAGGTCGATAAGGCCCTGCTGGGCGAAGAAGTTCTCCATAAGCTTGCCCCAGCGTTCCCTCTCGCTTTGGGAGACCTTGGCATAGCCATAGCCGGGCAGGTCCACAAAATAGAGCTTATCATCGATCAGAAAGTAGTTTACATGGACGGTCTTTCCCGGAGAGGCCCCAACCCTGGCAAAGTTCTTCCGGTTGAGAAGCCGGTTTATCACAGAGGATTTGCCCACGTTGGATTTTCCGGCGAAGACCACATTGGGCAATGCGCTTCGGATAAACTGGGCCGGGGCGGCGGCAGATTTTATAAACTGGGCGCGATTAACGTTCAATGAAGCCATAGCGCACACCTACTGTCTTACGCCGGGCCGCTCCTTGGCCCCGGCGGGGGGGCTCTGGCAGAGCAGAGGCTCCAGTTCGCCCGCGGCAAGGACGTTATCCAGGATATCGTCCAGGTGCTCTGCGGGCACAAAGTGGAGCTTTGAGCGGACGGTCTGGTCTATCTCCTCCAGGTCCGGCACATTGTCGGCGGGGATGAGCACGGTGCCCACTCCGGCGCGAAGGGCGGCCATGGTTTTCTCCCTCAGCCCGCCGATGGGCAGCACACGGCCGCGGAGAGTTATCTCCCCGGTCATGGCCACATCTCCCCTGACGGGTCTGCCTGTCAGGGCGGATATGAGCGCCACGCAGACGGTCATACCGGCGGAGGGCCCGTCTTTGGGTACGGCCCCCTCGGGGAAGTGGATATGTATATCCCTGTTTTTATAGAACTCCGGGTCTATGCCAAGCTGGCGGGCCCGGCTCCTTATATAGGTCAGCGCCGCCTTGGCGGACTCTTTCATCACATCGCCAAGATTGCCGGTGAGTTCAAGCCGACCTGTGCCCTCCACCACAGAGCACTCCACATCCAGCACCTCGCCGCCCACGGAGGTATAGGCCAGGCCCCGGACAAGGCCCACCTGATCGCGCAGGCGTTTATGCTCGGGCTTATAGCGGGCAGGGCCAAGCACGCCATCGAGAGCGCCGGGCTTCAGCACAAGGCTTTTATACTTTCCCTCGGCTATGCCGCCGGCGGCCCTGCGGCAGGCGCGGGCAAGCTCCCTCTCCAGGCGGCGGACGCCGGATTCCCTGGTATAAAGGCTTATTATCTCTCTCATGGCCTCGTCGCCGATCTTTATCTGGTTCGCCCGCAGGCCGTGCTTCTTCCGCTGCTTGGGCAGGAGGTGGCGCTTCGCTATCTGAAGCTTCTCCTCGTCGGTATAGCTTGAGAGCTCGATGAGCTCCATCCTGTCGAGCAGGGGCCTGGGTATGCTGTCAACAGAGTTCGCGGTAGTGATGAAAAACACCTGGGACAGGTCGAAGGGCAGCTCAAGGAAATTGTCTCTGAAGCTGCTGTTCTGCTCCGGGTCCAGGGCCTCGAGCAGGGCGGAGGCCGGGTCGCCACGATAGTCGGAGGCAAGCTTGTCGATCTCGTCCAGGACCATGAGGGGGTTGCAGCTTCCGGCCTGGATCACGCCGCTGATAATGCGGCCGGGCATGGAGCCTATATAGGTCTTTCTATGGCCCCTTATCTCCGCCTCGTCGTGGACGCCGCCCAGGCTGAGGCGCACGAGCTTGCGGTTGGTGGCCTTGGCAACGCTCATGGCGATACTGGTCTTGCCCGTGCCGGGAGGACCGACAAGGCAGATGAGCCCGCCCTTTATATCGGGGCTTAGCTGCTTTACGGCCAGGTATTCAAGGATACGCTCCTTCACCTTTTCAAGGCCGAAATGTTCGTCTTCCAGAATCTTCCGGGCTTTCTGAAGGTCCACGGTCTCTTCCGTGGACAGGCCCCAGGGGATATCAAGACACACGTCGATATAGTTTCTGAGCACGGCGGCCTCAGAAGAGCCGAAGGGCTGCTTTGCCAGGCGGGAGAGCTCTTTATTGAGCTTATCCTTTATATCGCCGCCAACAGGCAGGGCCTCTATCTTCCGCCGGTACTCGCCGATGTCGTCTATCTGGCCGTCTTCGCCAAGCTCGGCCTGGATGAGCTTCATCTCCTCGCGGAGATAATACTCGCGCTGGTTATGGTTGAGCTGCTCCTGGGTGGCGTCGTTCAGCTCTTTCTCGATGCTGAGCACATTGAGTTCTCTGTTGATGAGCTTGCCAAGCATTACCAGGCGGCGGCTGGGATACAGGCACTCCAGCAGCCGCTGCTTGTCGTCCACGTTGAAGCGCACGTTCTGGGCCAGGTAGTTTGAGACATACACAGGCTCAGGCTGGGCAAGCACGTTCAGTATCTGCTCGTTTATCATGTCCTGATTAAAGTGCAGGTACTCCTCAAAGAGGCTTATGCAATTTCTCAGAAGGGCCTCCATCCGCTCGGAGCCCACCCTCTCGGGCCTGTCAGGCAGCTCACGGACCTGGGCGGTATAGCCCTTGGGGTCGGTATTGAAGGAGAGGGCCTCCGCCCGGTAGAGCCCTTCCACCATGACCCGGCATATGCCGCCCCTGGGCTGGCGGAGCTGCTGGCGTATACGGCAGACGGTGCCAACGTGATATATATCCTCTTCATCCGGGGTATCCGCCGTCAGGTCCTTCTGGGTGGCCAGAAAGATAAACTGGTCGGCCTTTACCGCCATCGCTATGGAGGCCACAGAGGCGGGCCGCTCCACATCAAAGGTGAGCAGCATACCGGGAAACACGCTCAGCCCGCGCAGGGCGAGAGCCGGCATTACCATATAGTTGTTGTTCATTTCAGCCATGCTTCTCCTTTCCGGAGCTCAGTCCTTATGCTTTACAAGGGGCTCGGTGCCGTTTCGGACGCTGTCAGCCGTGACCACAACGCTCTTTACGCTGGGATCTGAGGGGATGGTGTACATGATATTCGTCATCACGCCCTCCATCACGCTTCTAAGGCCTCTGGCGCCTATCTTCATCTCGATGGCCCTGTCGGCCACAGCCTCAAGAGCCTCCGGCTCGTACTCAAGCTCCACCCCGTCGTAGGACAGGAGGGCTTTGTACTGCTTCGCCATGGAATTCTTCGGCTCGGTCAATATGCGGACAAGGTCCTCTTTTTTCAGGGATTCCAGGGACGCCACAACAGGCAGGCGGCCGATAAGCTCCGGGATGATGCCAAACTTCAGCAGATCATGCTGCTGCACCTTGGCAAGTATCTCGCCCACGTCCCGGTCGCTGCTGCTGGTTATCTCCGCGCCGAAGCCCATGGTCTTTTTGTTGGTGCGCTTTTCGATTATCTTGTCAAGCCCGTCGAAAGCGCCGCCGCAGATAAAGAGGATGTTCGTGGTGTCCACATGGAGGAACTCCTGGTGGGGGTGCTTTCTGCCGCCCTGGGGCGGGACGTTGGCCACGGTCCCCTCAAGCAGCTTCAGCAGTGCCTGCTGAACACCCTCTCCGGAGACGTCGCGGGTGATGGAGGTGTTCTCGCTTTTCCGGGCTATCTTGTCGATCTCGTCGATATATATTATGCCGCGCTGGGCCCGCTCCACATCAAAATCCGCCGCCTGAAGCAGCTTCAGGATGACGTTCTCCACATCCTCGCCCACATATCCGGCCTCGGTAAGGGTGGTGGCGTCGGCAATGGCGAAGGGGACGTCAAGCATTTTTGCCATGGTCTGCGCAAAAAGAGTCTTTCCGCTGCCGGTGGGGCCTATGAGCAGGATGTTGCTCTTTTGAAGCTCCACATCGTCCTTTGAGGCGTGGAGGATGCGCTTATAGTGGTTATACACCGCCACGGACAGGACGATCTTCGCCCGGTCCTGGCCGATTATATACTGGTCCAGGTTCGCCTTTATCTGCATGGGCTTGGGCAGCTTTTCAAAGATCAGGGGCAGCCCGTCATAGCCGTCCACCCCGGGCAGAGCCTGGGGCTCGTCAACGATACTCATGCACATGCGCACGCACTCATCGCAGATATAGCTGCCGCTGCCGGCAATGAGCCTGTTCACCAGCGACTGGGGCTTGCCGCAGAACGAGCATCTTATACTTCTTCTGTCATCATTTTTTGCCATACTATTCTCCCATTTGGCCAATACTTTAAATAAAGGGGGAACTTTCGTTCCCCCATAGGCTGTCAAAAAACTATAGGCTTGAGCAAGACAAGCAGCAAAGCGGGGGTGCGCGAGGGGGCCGCCGGCCCGCCTCGTGATACAATAACCGCCAGCAATAAGCCTGATCTATCAGGCGTTTGCCTCGCGCAGCGAGATTTTTTGTGATATCACACTTTCACAAAAAATGTGGCGGCTAAAGCTTGACGAAAAAGGCCGTCGGCCTTTTTTGACAAGCTGAGGGGGGAACTTTCGTTCCCCCAGGCAATTATTCTCAGCGCTTGCTGATGACCTTGTCGATAAGGCCGAAGGACATGGCCTCCTCTGCGGACATGAAGTTGTCCCGCTCGCAGGCGGCGGCGACTTCTTCATAGGGTCTGCCGGTGTTGCCGGCAAGTATCCTGTTCATCCGCTCCTTGATTATCTCAAGGCGTTTAAGATGTATCGCCATATCGGTTATCTGGCCCTGGGTACCGGCGGAGGGCTGATGTATCATGATCTCCGCGTTGGGCAGGGCAATGCGCTTGCCCTTGGCGCCGCTTGAGAGGAGGAAGGCCCCCATACTGGCCGCCATGCCTATGCAGATGGTGGATACATCGCACTTTATATACTGCATCGTGTCGTATATGGCCATGCCCGCCGTCACGCTGCCCCCTGGACTGTTTATATAGAACTGTATGTCCTTGTCCGGGTCCTGGGCCTCAAGATACAGGAGCTGGGCCACGATAAGACTGGCCGTGGTGTCGTTGACTTCTTCAGACAGCATGACTATGCGGTCATTGAGCAGTCTTGAAAAAATATCATAGGAACGTTCGCCGCGGCTGGTCTGCTCCACAACATAGGGTACTAAACTCATTTTATTAAACTCTCCTTTCAAATATAGCCATCTCAGCCATTGCGCCGGTATCTCCCCGACATTGGGGCGGAAAGGCCCGGCGGCAAAGCCAGCGTCCAAGAGAGCATATCCTTATCCCTGAATTATTATTCTGCCTTCTCCTCTGCGGGGGCAAGGGCAACGGCGCTGTCGAATATGAGGGCGCTGGCCTTTTCTTTCTTTCGCTCGGAGTTTACAAAGTCCGGTCCGAAATAGCTCTTTACATCCTCGGGCTTGGCATTTATGCTCTCGGCCACCTTGTTGAGATACTCCTCGGCCTCTTCCTCGCTCACCTGGATGTCCTCGGCCTTTATTATGGCCTCAAGCAGGAGCTCGCTCTTTACCTGGAGCTCGGCGCCGGGACGAAGATTCTCGTTCATGCTGTCCTTGTCAAGGCCCATCATCTGCATAAGGTCTTCAAGGCTCATGTTCCTGTCGGTCATGCCGAAGTTCGCGGCATAGCCGCGGAGCATCTCCTCCATCTTGTCGCTCACCATGACCTCGGGCAGCTCAACGCTCATGTTCTCGCAGGCCTTGCGCATGATCTCAGTCCGGAACTTGCCCTCGGCCTGCTCGTCATAGCGGGCCTGAAGGTTCTTTCTCAGGTCGTCCTTATATGCCTCAAGAGTGTCAAACTCGGAGACGTCCTTGGCGAACTCATCGTCCAGCTCGGGGAGCTCGGGCACGGTGAGGCTCTTGAGAGTTACCTTGAACACCACGTCCTTGCCGGCCAGCTCTTCGGCATACTCCTGGGGGAAGGTCAGGTTCAGGTCCTTTTCCTCTCCCAGCTTCATGCCGGCCACCTGCTCTTCAAAGCCGGGGATAAAGACATTGGAGCCCAGCTCCAGGGAATAGTCCTCAGCCTTGCCGCCGTCGAAGCGCTCGCCGTCAAGGAAGCCGTCGAAGTCGATGACGGCGGTGTCGCCCATGCGGGCCTCCCTGTCGTCCACGCTGAGCATACGGGCGTTGCGGCGGCGAAGGTCCTCAAGCTCCTTCTCCACTTCCTCATCGGAGACCTGCTTCGCGTCCTTCTCAGCCTCAAGACCCTTGTACTGGCCAAGGCTGACCTCGGGATAGAGGGTAACGGCAAAGCTGTACACGACGGTCACGTCGTCAGTTACCTGGACGTCCTCGATAGCGGGAGCGCCCACTATTCTCAGGCCGGATTCGCTAAGCCCCTGGTCAAAGGCCTTGGGGGCGAGCTCGTCCATGGCGTCCTGATAGAATACTTCCTTGCCGTACATGCCCTCGACGACAGTGCGGGGGGCCTTGCCCTTGCGGAATCCGGGTATATATATGCTGCTTTTGTTTTTCAGATAGGCGCCGTTCACAGCGGACTCGAATTCCGCGGCGCTGGTCTCCACCTGAAACACGGCGGCGTTATTTTCTTTTTTCTCTACGTTCTTGACAATCATTCTTGACTTCCTCCTCAATATGTGGCTGACACGCACTTGGTTATGATATCAGATAATCGCGATAAAAGCAATGAAAAAATGCTAAATTTCCCGCGCCATGGCAGATTATTTTGCGCTCCGGACAAATTCAGAGGGGTATCTTTAGGGGTTTGAAGTCCAGATAGTCGGCGGAGACCAATTTATACTCTGTTCCGTCCATCCAGCCCTTGAAGGCCTGGGCGCAGCCCCGGCCGTGGATATGCCCATAGCAGCACAGCCGCACCTGGTGCTCTTTTAAAAGCGCCAATATCTCCTGGCAGCGGTATTTCTGGTAAAGGGGAGGAT
>DBGBEC010000014.1:0-10596 GCA_048477415.1 Candidatus Limivicinus sp.
ATAGCGGACTTTGCCAAGCTCTTTGCCGACTACACCCCCAGCCTGGATGCGGAACTTGAGCGCTATGAGCAGGAAAAGGCGGCGGAGGAGCAGCGCCGGAAGGAAGAGGAAGAGCAGCGCCTCAAGGAAGAAGAGCAGCTCCGCCTTGAGGAGGAGCAGCGCCAGAAGGAAGAGGAAGAGGCTCTTGAGCGCCAGGAAGAGGAGCGGCTCCTTCAGCTTGAAAAGCAGCAGCGCCGGGAGAAGCTTATAAAGCTGGCCCTGGCGGGCTGCGGCGTCCTGGCGGCGGGGGGGCTGCTGGCCTTTCTCATAGTATCCGGGAAAAAGCGCCGCCGCGCTCCGGCCCGGGCGGGGAAAAATACGGGGAGCGGGAGGAAAGGCTCCGGCGGGTATAAGCCCCGGCACTGAGCACTTACTGGAAGGGTTGAAAGATATGAAAAAAGCCATATGTATATTCCTGGCGCTGGCCCTGTGCCTGGGGCTCTGCGCCTGCGGCAGCAGCTATGGGGTAAAGACCGTTCAGACCCTGGTGGAGCAGGACTATTCCCTGGCCTTCAGGAACAGCGACCCCACATACATGTACGTCACCGCCGCCATAGAGGTGCTCGCCGCCGAGGGAAAGGTGGACGAGCTTGCGGTGAAGTGGTTTGGCGAGAGGATGATCGACTTCAGAAAGACCGCTGACGCCCTGGAGAAGACCGGCATGCCCGAGGCCCGGGAATTTATAATCGGGGTGGACGCGAACTCCTTCCCCATGGCCTATGCGGCCAACGGCAGCTACTGGGGCTTTGATGTGGAGCTGGCCAGCGCCGTCTGCGAGAGGCTGGGCTGGACCCTGAAGATACAGTCCATCGAGAAGGAGAACGTGTATATCGAGCTCTCCTCCGGCAACATAGACTGCGCCTGGGGCGGCATAGCCCTTGACGTGGACGAGGTAAAAAGCGGCCTCTATACCGAGTATGGCCCCTATGTCCATAACGACATAGTCATCGCCGTGAGAAACGGCACCATGATATGGAACAAGCTCATGCTCGCCGGGAAGAGCATGGCCATACCCTCCACCCCCGAGGCCCTGGCCGCCGTGGACACCGACCCGAAGCTTACAAAGCGCCTGGGCCAGATAACAAGGCTTGCCGGCGGCACCACGGAGTGTTTCGAGACCCTCTATGCCGGGAAATGCGACGCGGTCCTGACCGACAGCACGGCCCTTTACTATTTCAACTGCCACTGAGCGTACAGCCAGACAAGCTGAGAACTCCGGGCGCCCTCGTTTTGGGGCGCCCGGTTTTTTCCCTGTGAGAGGCGAAAAAAATACGGGGGAGGACGGCTTTTTGCCCCGATTCGTGTTGACCCGGCTTTTTTTTAGTGGTAGAATACACTGTCTTAGTGTGTAATGGGAGAAGCATATGTGGATTTCAGATAAATGGCAGGACTTTGAACTGCTGGATTGTTCAAAAGGAGAAAAGCTTGAGCGCTGGGGGGATTTCTATCTTGTCCGTCCGGACCCTCAGGCCATATGGGACACGCCCCGGAGAGATCCCCGCTGGAACGACCGGGACGCCCGCTACCGCCGCAGCGAGAGCGGGGGCGGCAGATGGGACAAGGGGGCCCTGCCCGCGAACTGGCGCGTGAGCTATGGGGAGCTGAGCTTTAATGTAAAGCCCATGAACTTCAAGCACACCGGCCTCTTCCCCGAGCAGGCGGCGAACTGGGACTGGGCCATGGCCAGGATCCGCTCCGCCGGAAGGCCTGTGAGCGTGCTGAACCTCTTTGCCTATACCGGGGCTGCCACCCTGGCCTGTGCCAAGGCCGGGGCCCAGGTCTGCCATGTGGACGCGGCCAAAGGGATGGTGTCCTGGGGCCGGGAGAACGCCGCGGCCTCCGGCCTTTCCGACGCGCCCATACGCTGGATAGTGGACGACTGCGCCAAGTTCGTGGAGCGGGAGATCCGCCGGGGCCGCCGCTATGACGCCATAATAATGGACCCGCCCTCCTATGGCAGGGGGCCCGGGGGCGAGGTGTGGAAGCTGGAGCAGGATCTGTGGCCCTTTGTGTCCCTCTGTGCCGGCGTCCTGTCGGAGGAGCCGCTTTTTGTGCTGATAAACTCCTATACCACCGGTCTTTCCGCCTCGGTGCTCAGCTATGTGGCGGAGAGCGTGTTCTCGAAGAAGTTCGGCGGGCATTCCGAAAGCCGGGAGCTGGGCCTGCCCGTTAGAGACAGCGGCCTTGTTCTGCCCTGCGGGGCGTCCTGCCGCTGGGAGGCCTGACCCGGCGTTTTATCCATGAAAGGACAGTTTGAATTGAGCGGTATAATAAGCTTTGAAAATGTGCATTTCACCTATCCCGAGGACAAGCTGGAGAGCCTGTGCGGGATAGATCTCAGCATAGAAGAGGGCAGCTTCGTGGCGGTGCTGGGGCACAACGGCTCCGGCAAATCCACCCTGGCCAAGCATATGAACGCCATCCTCGTGCCCGACGAGGGCCGTGTGCTCATAAACGGCATAGACAGCGCCGACGAGGAGCGGCTCATAGACCTGCGCCGCTGCGTGGGAATGGTCTTTCAAAACCCTGATAACCAGATAGTGGCGAACGTGGTGGAGGACGACGTGGCCTTTGCACCGGAGAATCTGGGCGTGCCCCAGGAGGAGATCCGCCTCCGGGTGGACAGGGCCCTGAAGCAGGTGGGCATGTATGAATACAGGCTCCACGCCCCCCACCTTCTGTCCGGCGGGCAGAAGCAGCGGGTGGCCATCGCCGGGGTCATAGCCATGGAGCCGAAAATAATCGTCCTGGACGAGCCCACGGCCATGCTCGACCCCAGGGGCCGGGCCGAGGTCATATCCACCGTCACAAGGCTCTGCCGTGAAAACGGGATGACTGTGGTGCTCATAACCCACCACATGGACGAGTGTGTGGGGGCGGACAGGCTGGTGGTCATGTCAAACGGCCGCGTCGTGGCCGACGGCAGCCCCGCCCAGGTCTTCTCACAGGTGGAGCTCATGGAGAGCGAGGGCCTGGACGTGCCGGAGACCACAAGGCTCATGTACGAGCTGAACCGGGAGGGCTTCAGCCTCCCGCTGGACTGCCTGGGCGTGGAAGACTGCGCCGGGGCCATCGTGAAAGCATTTAATAAATAGCCGAGGATAGATTATGTCAGAGATAAAAGCGGAGAAGCTTTGCCATGTATACAGCGAAGGAACTCCATTTGAAAAGGCCGCCATCGAGGATGTGGACCTGACTATACCTGCCGGCCAGTTTGTGGGGCTCATCGGCCACACCGGCTCCGGCAAATCCACCTTTATCCAGCATCTCAACGCCCTTTTGAGCCCCAGCAGCGGCCGCGTCCTCTGCGGCGGCGAGGATATAAACCGGGACAAACAGGCCCGGAGAGACGTCAAATGGCAGGTGGGCCTGGTTTTCCAGTATCCCGAGTATCAGCTCTTTGAAGAGACCGTGTACGCGGACATAGCCTTCGGCCCGAAGAACATGGGCCTGAGCGAGAAAGAGATAGACGAGCGGGTCCGGGAGGCGGCCCGGTTTTCCGGCGTGGAGGATGAGCTTTTTGAGCGCTCCCCCCTGGAGCTGTCCGGCGGCCAGAAGCGGAGGATAGCCATCGCCGGGGTCATAGCCATGCGCCCGGGGGTGCTGGTCCTGGACGAGCCCACGGCGGGCCTTGACCCGGCGGGCTGCCGCCAGGTCATGGACAATATCCTCCGCTACCGGAACGAGACAGGCTCCACCGTGATAATAGTCAGCCACAACATGGACGACGCCGCCCGTCTCACCCAGAGGCTGCTGGTGTTTGACCATGGACGGCTCCGCATGGACGGCACGCCGGAAGAGGTCTTCTCCCGGCCGGAGGAGCTGGTGAGCATAGGTCTGGCCGTGCCCCGGGCCACCGCCATCGCCATGGAGCTCAAAAAACAGGGCCTGGAGCTGGAGGGTGCCATATACACCCATGAACAGCTCAAAGAGGCCATACTCAAGGCAAGGGGGGCGGAAAAATGCTGAAGGACATCACCCTGGGCCAGTTTTTCCCCGGGAACACCATCGTCCACCGTCTTGACCCCAGAACGAAGCTTATCATGGTGCTGCTGTTTATCGTGGCGCTGTTCCAGGCCGGCGGCTGGGCGGCCTACGGTCTTCTGACCGGGGCCACGGCAGGGGTCATGCTCCTGTCGAAGATAAAGGCGAAGAATATGTTCAAGGGCCTGAAGCCCATGATATTCATCATCGTCCTCACGGGGCTGCTCAATATTTTTTACACCACCGGCACCCCCGTGCTCCCGGGCTGGATCATCACCTGGGAGGGCATAGACCGGGCGGCCAGGATGATACTGCGCATAGTGCTGCTTATCTGCGGCACCTTTCTTCTGACCTATACCACGAGCCCCATGGCCCTTACAGACGGGCTGGAGCTCATGCTCGAGCCGCTGAAAAAAATAAAAGTGCCGGTCCACGAGATGACCATAATGATGAGCATGGCCCTGCGCTTTATCCCCACCCTGATAGAAGAGACGGACAAAATAATGAGCGCCCAGAAGGCCCGCGGCGCGGATTTCGAGACCGGCGGCCTTATGAAACGGGCCAAGGCCCTTCTGCCCATTCTGGTGCCCCTTTTCGTCTCGGCCTTCCGCCGGGCGGACGAGCTGGCAGTGGCCATGGAGAGCCGCTGCTACCACGGCGGTCAGGGCAGGACCAGGATGAAGCAGCTGAAAATGGCCGGGGCGGACATCGCGGCCCTGCTGATAGGGGCGCTGTTTCTGGCGGCGGTGATAATTTTAAAGAGATTTGGACTATAATCTACTATGCCTGAAAGAAATATTGCCCTGCGCCTCAGGTACGACGGCAGCCGTTATCACGGCTGGCAGGTGCAGAAAAATGATATAAGCGTGGCCCAGACCCTGGAGGAAGCGCTCACCCAGGTCTGCGGGCACAGGGTGAAGACAGTGGGCTGCGGCAGAACAGACGCGGGGGTCCACGCCCTGAGCTACTGCGCGAATTTCCGCACTGACTGCCCCATACCGGCAGAGCGGCTGCCCCTGGCAGTAAACTCCCGGCTGCCCGGCGATATCGCCGTGGAGCGGGCTCTGGATGCGCCGGAGGACTTCAACGCCATCGGTTCATGCATAAAAAAGGAATATATCTATAAAATACTCAACAGCAATATAAGAGACCCATTTCTGGATAAGCGGGTCTGCTTCTACCCCCAGGGGCTTGACATGGCGCTTATGAGCGCCGCCGCCAGGGCCTTTGAAGGGACGCACGACTTCAAAGCCGTCCGGAGCTTGGGGACCGAGACCAGAAGCACCGTACGCACAGTGTACTGGTGCAGGGCTGAAAAGCAGGGGGATATAATAACAGTCGCCATCTGCGCCAACGGCTTTCTGTACAATATGTGCCGGGCCATGGTGGGCACCATGGTCTATGCCTCCTATGGGAAGCTCAGCCCCGGCGACATTCCCTCCATCCTCGAAAAGGGGGACAGACGCCTTACCGGCCCCACCATGCCGCCCCAGGGCCTCTATCTCAACCGCCTGTGGTACGACGGGGCGGTGGGCCGGATGTTTGCCCAGGGCTGAAGAGCTCCGCTTCTTCCGGCGCGCGCATGTACATATATTTGTTCATAAATGTATGTTATACTGCCTCTGTATGAGACAGATGAAGCCTTGTAAAGGATGAGAATACATATGAAAATCGTTATTGACATCGTTCTTGTTGTGATAGTTGCCCTCTGCGCCTGGCACGGCTATAAAAAGGGCATTATAGGAGGCGTGGCCGGGATACTCGCGGTTGTCATCGCTCTCGCTGGGGGCAATCTTCTGTCCTCCGCCATCTCTCACGAGGTGGTGCCGGTGCTTGAGCCCTTTGTGAACGGATATATCGACTCGCAAAACACCAGAGACACCGTGCTTGAGCGCATGGGCTATGGCGAGAGCGATCTGTCGCTGGAGGATATCCTCGCCCAGGACAGCTCTCTCAGGTACGATTATGCCTACGAGTGCATGAGCGAGCTGGGCTTTTACAAAAGCCATGCCGAGAAGCTGGCCGACAAGGCGGTGGACTATTCCGACGAGACGGGCAGCAGCATGACCGAGTCTGTCATCGCCGTCCTTTGCGACGCTGTCACCTATGTGGCGGGGCTGGTCCTGTTTTTCCTGATGATACTCATTTTCCTTGTGGCCATCGGGAATATCGGCAATCTCTCCTTCCGGCTTCCGGGCATTGCCCTGGCCGACGGTATAGGCGGAGCGGTCCTGGGCTTTCTTAAGGGGGCCCTCTACTGTGCGCTAATATGCTGGCTCCTGGGCTTTTTCGGCTTTATTATCGGGAAGGAGACCCTTGAGGACACGGTCCTTGCCAAATTTTTCATGAGTCTGCGCTTCATAACCAGAGGCCTGCTCTGATCCGGTTTTTCCAAATAGGCTCCCGCCGGACCCCCGGTCCGGCCTTGCCTATATGAGGAGGTAAAAATGCAAACAAGCATGTGTTCCCGCTGCGGAAAGAACGTGGCGATAATATTCATCACCAAAATAGAGAACGGCCAGACCAAAAACGAGGGCCTGTGCCTGAAATGCGCCAGAGAGCTGCATATAAAGCCGGTGGACGACATCATCAACAAGATGGGCATCTCCGATGACGACCTGGAGAACATCTCCGGGGAGATGATGAACGCCCTGAACGGGGCGGAAGAGCTGATGCCCCTGGACGAGAGCCCGGACAGCGGGGAGGACGACGGGAAGACCGCCACCTTCCCCTTCCTCAACCGGCTTTTCGGCGGCTCCGGCCTCTCCGGCCAGGGCGAGGGCCCGACCGGGGAGAGCAGAGCCCGCCAGGAGCCCCGGGAAAACGGCAAGCCCCCCAAGCGCAAGTTCCTGGATAACTACTGCATCGACCTGACGGCCCGGGCCCGGGAGGGCAGGCTCGACGCGATGATAGGCCGGGAGGAGGAGCTGGAGCGGGTCATACAGATACTCAACCGCCGCCAGAAGAATAACCCCTGCCTCATAGGGGAACCGGGCGTGGGCAAGACCGCCATCGCCGAGGGCCTGGCCCAGCGTATCGCCATGGGGAACGTGCCCTATAAGCTCCAGGATAAGCAGGTCTTCCTTCTGGACCTCACCTCTCTTGTGGCGGGCACCCAGTTCCGGGGCCAGTTTGAAAGCCGAATGAAGGGCCTTATAGAAGAGCTGCGCCGGGAGGGCAACATCATCCTTGTCATCGACGAGGTCCACAATATCGTGGGCGCGGGTGACGCCGAGGGCAGCATGAACGCCGCCAATATCCTCAAGCCCGCCCTCTCAAGAGGTGAGATACAGGTCATCGGCGCCACCACCTTCACCGAGTATAGAAAGCACATAGAAAAAGACTCCGCTCTTGAGCGCCGCTTCCAGCCCGTCACCGTGAGCGAGCCCTCCATAGAGGACAGCGTGAAGATAATCCGGGGCATATCCCACTATTACGAGGACTATCATGGGGTATCCATCTCCGACGAGATGTGCCGACAGGCGGTGCTGATGAGCGAGCGCTATATAACCGACCGCTTCCTGCCTGACAAGGCCATCGACCTTATCGACGAGGCCTGCTCCGACGTGAATCTGAAGGACGCGGACATAAACAGGCGCATGCTGGCCGAGAGGGACCTGGAGAACATCCGCTTTGAACGGGAGGCGCTCATGTCTGCCGACGCGCCCAAGGGCGAGGAGCTGAGCCAGGAAATGCTCGACAAGCGCTACGCCAGGATAGCCCAGCTGAGAAGTCGGGAGATCCAGCTCCAGCAGGAGCTGGAAGCCCTCTCCGCCCAGGGCCGCCCCGCCCTCACAATGGATAATCTGGCCCGCATAATCGAGCTTTGGACCAAGATCCCCGCCTCCAGCATAAAAGAAGACGAGCTTGAGCGCCTTGCCGGCCTGGACGGCCGCCTGAAGGCCCATGTGGTGGGCCAGGACCAGGCGATCGACGCTGTATGCGCCGCCATACGCCGCAGCAGGGTGGGTCTTAAGGTAAAACGCAAGCCCGTGAGCTTCATTTTCGTGGGCGGTACCGGCGTGGGCAAGACCGAGCTCGTAAAGCGCCTGGCCGCCGACATGTTCGACAGCCCCGAGTCTCTCATAAGGCTGGATATGTCGGAATTTATGGAGAAATTTTCCGTCTCCCGTATAATCGGTTCCCCTCCCGGCTATGTAGGCTATGACGAGGCGGGCCAGCTTACCGAGAAGATCCGCCGCAAGCCCTACAGTGTGGTGCTCTTCGACGAGATAGAAAAGGCCCACCCCGACGTTATGAACATCCTGCTCCAGATCCTGGACGACGGCCGCATAACCGACGCTCAGGGCCGACTTGTAAACTTTGAAAACACCATCGTCATCATGACCACCAACGCCGGCAGCAACAGCAAAGCCGGCAGCGTGGGCTTCGGCGGCAGCCTAAGCGACATGAGCAGGGAGCGCAGCATGAAAGCCCTGAACGAGTTCCTTCGTCCGGAGTTTATAAACCGGGTGGACGAGGTCATATGCTTCAACCAACTCAGCGAGGAGGATTTCCGGACCATCGCGGCCCTCATGCTGGAGGAACTGCGGGAGCTCATGGCGGCGAAGGATATCCGCCTTGTCTGGGACGAGAGCCTTATAGATCACCTTGTGTCCAAGGGCTATTCCGTCAGCTATGGGGCCCGGAACCTCCGCCGGCTCATCCAAAAGGAGATAGAGGATCTTATAGCCGCCATGCTCGTGGAGCGGCGCGAGAGCCGCGTTGCGGAGATCCGCCTGAGCGCTGATAAGGAAAAGGTCATTATAGACTGCTGAGAGGTTTGGAACATGAGTGACAGAATATGTGTTATCCAGGGCGACATCACCCGCCAGCGGGTAGACGCCATTGTAAACGCGGCAAACTGCTCCCTCCTGGGAGGGGGCGGCGTGGACGGGGCCATACACAGGGCCGCCGGGCCCGAACTCCTGGAAGAGTGCCGGGCTCTCCACGGCTGCGAGACCGGCAAAGCCAAGATCACCGGGGGCTATCGGCTCCCCGCCCGCCATGTTATCCACACCCCCGGCCCTGTGTGGCACGGCGGCGGCAGGGGGGAGGAGGAGCTTTTGGCCTCCTGCTACCGCTCATGCCTCAGCCTGGCCTCTGAAAACGGCTGCGAAACGGTGGACTTCCCCTCCATAAGCACGGGGGTGTATCGTTTCCCTCTGGAGAAGGCCGCCCCCATCGCCATCGGTGTGATCGCCGAATATCTCAGTACCCACGCCGAGATAAAGCAGGTGCGTATGGTCTGCTTTGACGCCGCCACCGAGAGACACTATAAAAAGGCGCTGGAAGAGCTTGAGGTGGAGCCATGAAGCGTCTTGTAAAGCTTCAGTACAACTCCCCGGTAGTGCTCAGCTTTGCCCTGGCGGCCCTTGGTGCGCTGGTCCTTGGCGCGGTCACAGAGGGCTGGACCACGACGAAGCTCTTCAGCGTCTACCGTTCAAGCCTGGCCGACGCCCTCACATATCCCCGGTTCGTTCTCCACGTCCTGGGCCACGCGGACTACTCCCATTATATAGGCAACATGATGATGATCCTTGTGGTGGGGCCGCCTTTGGAGGAAAAATACGGCAGCCGCAGCCTGTTCTGGGCCATCTTCCTCACGGCCTTGGTCTCGGGACTGGTCCAGTGGCTGTTCTTTCCCGATGCCGCGCTGCTTGGCGCGTCGGGAATCGTGTTCATGATGATCGTCATGTCCTCCCTCTCCGGCATGAAGGATGGCTATATCCCCATCACCCTCATCCTGGTGCTGGTGCTCTATGTGGGCGGGGAGGTAGTGGACGGAGTGGTCCTCAGCGACAATGTATCCCAGCTTACCCATGTGCTCGGGGGCCTCTGCGGCGCTTTTCTGGGCATAAGCATGAGGCGCTGAGCATGGAAAAACTGCTTATAAGCGCCTGCCTTCTGGGGGTGAACTGCAAATACAGCGGCGGGAACAACGCCCTGCCGCCGGAGACACTGCGAGAGCTCAGCTCCGCCTATGACCTGCTGCCCGTCTGCCCTGAGACGGCCGGCGGCCTGCCCACCCCCAGGACTCCAAGCGAACGGCGGGGCGACAGGGTCGTGGACCGTATGGGCGAGGATGTGAGCGCCGCCTTTGAAAAAGGGGCGGAGCAGGCCCTGAGCCTGGCCCGGCGCAAGGGCTGCCGGAAGGCGCTTTTGAAGGAAAACAGCCCCTCCTGCGGCAAAAACAGCATATATGACGGCAGCTTCAGCGGCCGGCTCGTCCCCGGCCAGGGCCTTGCCGCGGAAAAGCTCAGCGCCCAGGGCATAGAGCTCTTCTGCGAAGGCGAACTGGATGCGCTGTTTATGTCTGCCTCCTCCCTGTCCACTGACGATATCAATGGTCAGGACAAGCCCTGACAAGCGAAAGATCTACGATTTGTTCTGCGAGCCGCACACTGTCGTTAGCTGGGATCACTCGTTCTGCAAATTCTTCATCAATTAACACTTGCACATCCCGGGTCGATGTGCGATAATATGTCCCGGTATTGTTTTTGCTCACACCAAAATTATACCAAAAAACAGAGGTACAGTCACTGCTTTTCGCAGCCTGTACCTCTGTTTTTT
>DBGBEC010000015.1:0-15696 GCA_048477415.1 Candidatus Limivicinus sp.
CTCAAATTCGGCCTTCATTGCGTTTATCTCGTCTTCCTTGGCCAGGATGCTCCGGCTTATATCCTCTGCCTGAGCGAAGAGGGGGGCGAAGAAGCCCTCGGGATTTTCACGGGCCTGCTCGTAGTAGAGCTTGCCTATCTCTGTGTATACCCGGCGCAGCTCCTCGCTCTCACCGTTCATCTCCAGGGTGAGCTTGGCTATGCGGCCGTAGGATCTGGCTCTGTTGGCGCCCTGCTCGCAGATGTTGCGCACAGTGCCGTTCTCGGCCACTTCCTTTACCTTGCCGACCAGATTGTTCAGTGTGCCGGCAATAATGTCCTTGTAGTCTGCCATTGTTTTACCTCCTGTTTGTGTCACTAACGTTTGTTTGTCTCTTCCGCCTCGTCCTTTTGCCGCTGCGCCTGACGGTTGACGAAGAGCGCCTCCGGCGGGTGCTTTTTGCGGCTTTGCAGAATGAGCAGGACGAGGGATATCAAAGCAAGCGCTATCGAAAGCGCCTGTGATACGCGTATGTTCGTCGCCCCTATATACAGGCTGTCTGTTCTCAGCCCCTCTATCCAGGCCCGGCCCAGACCGTACCAGAAGAAATATATCAGCGTACACTGCCCGTCGTAGCGGCGTTTGCCCCTGGCGCTCCATATCATGAGAAAGACCAGGCCCGCAAGGTTCCACAGGCTCTCATACAGGAAGGTCGGGTGGACGTATATGGTGCTGCCGTCCGGGGCGGTAAGGCCCATGCGGCAGAATATCTGGGTCTCGGCACCGAAGGCCTCACGGTTCATGAAATTCCCCCAGCGGCCCAGGATCTGCCCGATGAGCAGGCCGAATACCACAAGGTCCAGCATGGCCGGGACCGGTATCTTCTTTTTCCGGCATACGAGCCACAGCACCAGGGCTCCGGCTATCACCCCGCCGTATATGGCAAGGCCCCCCTCCCACACGGCAAAGATCCGCGCGGGCTCCGCCAGATAGTTTTCCAGCTCAAAGAGCACAAAATAGAGCCGGGCCCCGACGATGGAAAAGGGGATCAGCCAGAGGACGGCGTCAAAAAAATCGTCCTGGTCGATGCCGAAGCTCTTGCTCTTCCGGGCGCAGTAGCTTATGCCCAGGATAAAGCCCAGGGCGATGAAGACCCCGTAGAAATAGATATTCCTGCCGAAAAGGGTGAAATAGGCCGGGGGGTCGATGGAGAGATCCCCGAACATGGGGAAGCTTATCACCGAATCACGCTGAATGGTCTGAAACAGAAACATGCTTATATCCTCTTTGCTTCTATGATGGAGAGGGCCAGCCTCTCGGGGGCGAGGGTGTCGGCGATAAAGGCCTCGCACTCGCTCTTTGTGACGCTCTCCAAAAGCGCGGGAGCGTCAAAGGCCGTATATCCCTCAAAGCTGCCCATGGCCAGGGATACGCACACATTGTCAAAATCCTCAAGGCCTCTGAGCCTTGCACCGAAGGAGGCGCGTTTTGCCCGGGTGAAGGCGGCGGTGTCAAGACCCTGGGACACTATGCGCTCCCTCTCCGCCTTCAGCTCCCGGAGCACGGTCTCCGGCTCCTGGCTCTCTCCGCCGATGATGACCGTGCCGACGCCGGCGGAGAAGTCCGCCTCGTAGTCAAAGTCGCGGCTGAGCAGGCCACGGGCGTAGAGCCCGGTGTAAAAGGGGGAGGAGGAGCCGGCAAGCATCCTCAGCGAGAGCTGGGCCACAAGCCGCTGGCGCAGGGCCTCCTGCCCGCGGGGAGCGCAGGCAAACCTGGCCCCGATGAGAAACTGGGGGGCGGAGACGTCCATATATTCGCGGCAGAGCTGATTTTTCGGCTCAAGGGCTTCCACGGGGCCAAAGTCCGCCCTGGGCGGGCGGCCCTTTTCCTGGGGCAGCTCCTGAAGGGCGAGCTCGTACACCCGCTCCGGCTCCAGATCGCCCTCTACCACGAGACACATGTTGCAGGGGGCGTAGAAAGCCCGGTGACAGGCATAGAGGGTCTCGTGGCTTATCTCGCTTATGCTCTCCACGGTCCCGGCCACTCTGTCCCTGATGGGGTGGCGTTCGTACAGGAGCTTGAGCAGGTTGTAGTACAGGGCCATGCCCGGATTATCCTCGCCCATGAGTATCTCCTGGGCGATTATGCCCTGCTCCTTGGCCACGGTCTCCGCCGTGAAGTAGGGGGTGGACACAAAGCGCAGCAGCATACGCAGGTTCTCCTCGAAGCTCTTTGTGCACTGAAAGTAGTAGCAGGTGACGTCGCTGGAGGTAAAGGCGTTTGGGTCGGCCCCGTTGGCCGCCAGAATGTTCAGGGCGTTGTCGCCGTTTGGCAGGTCGAACATCTTGTGCTCCAAAAAGTGGGCAACACCGGCGGGAGTGTCGATGAGAGCGCCGTCCGCCTCAAAGCGCCGGTGAGCCCCGCCGTAGTTCGCGGCGAAGACCGCATAGCTTGTGGAGAAGCCCTTTTTCGGCACCACCATCAGCCTCAGACCGTTGGGCAGGGTGGCGGAAAACAGCGTCTCGCCTATATTGGGGTAAAATTTACTCTCCATCGTCATCCACATCCTCCTTTTGAGGGGCGCCCTTCAGAAAGTATATAAGGTCGCACTCGACGCTCCGGGCTATGGAGATGACATCCTCCCGGCTCACACTCTCCGCCAGCTCTGCCAGCTCCAGGGGTCCGCAGTCGCTGCCGTCCAGGGCCTGGGCAAGGTAAAATCCCTCCAGCTCGCCCTGACTGTCTGTCATGGAGCGAAGGTCCGAGGCGACGCCGGCCCTGGCGGCCTCCAGCTCCTCCACGCTTATCTCGCCCTGCCGTATGGCCTCAAGCTGGGCGAATATCTCTGCCCTGGCAGGGCCCAATTTGTCGAAATCTATGCCGGAGGATACGAGCAGCAGGCCCTTGTGTACGTCTACAAGGGAGCTTGCGTAATAGCAGAGGGAGAGCTTCTCCCGCACGTTCATAAAGAGCTTTGAGTTGCTGCCGCTGCCGTAGAGACAGTTGAAAACATAGAGGGCGGCAAGGTCCGGCTCCTCCATGCACTGGCCCAGCCTGAAGCCTATCACGAGCTTGCCCTGGGACAGATCCAGCGCCTCCGTCACCTCCCGGGGCTCTTCCTCCAGGGAGTTCATGCGCAGGTCCGTGCCAATGTCATAGTCTATCTCCCCGCGGGGCAGGGTCATGAGCGCGTCCTTCATGGCGAAGGACACGGCCTCCATGCTCTCGCTGCCGCAGTAGAATATCTCCACCGGGGAGCTTTGCAGCAGGGAACGGTAGTGCTTTGTGAGCTTTTTATAGTTTATGGCCTGGCACTCGCTCTCGCCGCCGAAGCGGCTCACGGCGAAATCCTCGCAGCAGCACATCTCCTCAATGCAGCGAAACAGGGCGTAGCTCCGTTTTTCGTTTATCCTGCCCCGGATAAGCTCAAGCATTTTCTCCCTCTCGCTGTCAACATAGTCGGGCAGCAGCAGCCCGCCCCGTGTAGCCGGGGACAAAAGCAGCTCCCCCATCAGGGCGGCGGTCTCTTTCAGAACGCCCCTGCCGCCGGGGAGAAAGCGCCCCTCGGGCAGGCTCGCGTAAAAGCCCAGGCACTGTATCTCGCCTATACGGCGGACCACCGGCTCTATGGCCGCGCCGTAAAGCTCGTCGAGCCGTGCGGCTATGGCCTCCATGGTCCCCAGGCTCCGGCAGCCGCGGCGGAGAACATAGGGGATGAGCCCGTTCATGGCGGCGGTCTCCCGGCGAAGCTGGGTGAGCAGGCTGAGGCTGAGACAGGAAGTTTTGAACTTGTCCGATCGGAGATAGGCCAGCCATACGCCGGGCATTATCTCCCTCCGCTTTATCTCCATAGGCACCTCCAGGTCAATATGCCGCCCTCACGGGCTCGGATCTTGAGAAGTTAAAATGATATACCACATTATATCACATGCTGTCAAAAAGTGGTAGTGGAAGTATTGTTAATTTTCATTGCCTCCGATGGCCTGGCCCAGGTAGGGTCTGCCGTCCACGGTGATATCGTCCCCCAGGACGCTTATGCTGTGCTTTTGCCCGGCATAGTCGGTCCATTCCGCCTCATATGAGGGGAGGGCACGGGGCAGACAGGGCTCCACATAAAGAACGCCGCCCCGGAGCTTAAGCCCCAGCATATGCTCCGTGACCACCCGGAAATACCAGCCGGCAGACCCGGTGTACCAGGTCCAGCCCGCCTCGCCCTGGCGGCCGGGGGCGGAATATACATCGGCCGCCAGGACAAAGGGCTCGGCCTGATAGCGGGCGAGATCATGGCTCTCCGGCAGGAGCATTTTCAGTATCTCCCAGCCCTCGTCGGCTCTGCGGCTCATAAAGCAGGCCATAGCGAGCCATATAGCCCCGTGGGTATACTGGCCCCCGTTTTCCCTGAAGCCCTCGCCATAGCTGGAGATATAGCCGGGATAGGGCTCGTCCGGGCTGAATGGCGGGTCAAAAAGCTTTACAAGGGAGTGCTCCCTGTCCAGCAGCTGCCCAAGGGCGGCGTTCAGGGCCGCCTCGCTTTTTTCCGGGGCGGCAAAGCCGCTTATCACGGCCCAGCTCTGGGGCAGGGAGTCTATCCGCTCCTCGCCGCCGAGCCGCCCGCCCTCTGTCAGAAAGCCCCGGGGATAAAAGCCGCCGTCAAAGGCCTTGTCCGCCTCCCGGCCCGCCCGCCGGGCCAGTTCCAGATATTTTTCGTGATTAGGTTTACATAATTTATCGAGAAGCTCCCCGATAGCCTGGGCGCAGCGGGCGAGGAACCAGCCCATCCACAGGCTCTCCCCCTGAATGGCGTCCAGACCGTCGTTCCAGTCTCCGCTGCCTATCCAGGGCAGGCCGTGGGGGCCAAAGCCCCGCCGCTCACAGCAGTCAAGGGCGCTCAGGGCGTGCTCTAATACTGTGGCCGAAATGGGTGAGGGCTCCGGCGCTTCATACCTGTCCCGCTCCTCCGGTTTCAGAGGCGGTGAGTTTACATAATTTATTTCAAGCTCACATATCCCCATATCTCCCGTGGCCGCGACATACTCGGTCAAGGCCCAGCAGAGCCAGAGAAGGTCGTCAGAGCAGCGGCTGCGTATGCCCCTGTCCCCCTGTGGGCAGGCGTGCCACCAGTGCATCACGTCCCCCTCCTCATACTGATGACGGCAGCAGTCGAGTATCCTCTCTTTGGCATAGGCGGGGCTTATCAGCAGAAGGTTCACGCTGTCCTGAAGCTGGTCCCGGAAGCCAAAGGCGCCGCCGCTCTGATACAGGCTGCTTCTGCCCTCCAGGCGGCAGGCAATAGTCTGGTACAGGGCCCAGTGGTCCATATATCTGTCGAGAGGGCCGGAGGGAGAGTCCATCCTGAAACGGCCCAGCAGACTCTGCCAGCGGCTCTTGACATGCTCAAGGGCCGTGATCGCGGTGCCAGGTTTACATAACTCGAAAAGCTCCTCCTGGCCGCAGCAGCCGCAGGCCAGCACGCACACATCCTCCGCCACAAGGTTCATGAGCATGGCGGGAGGGCTGAAGTCCCCCCTGATGGAGCAGAAGGAGGAGGCGCAGGCCAGAAATTCAAGGTCTTCATAGCAGGCCTCCGGGTTTTGGGCCCTGAAAAGCCGGCCCTCAGCGCTCCATTTGATACATGCTCCGTCTGAAGAGCCCAGCACAAGGGGCATGGCCCAGCTCAGCCGCAGACCTCCGGCCCCCTTAATTATCAGCACCCTGGCGTCGATCCCCACGGGGATGAAGGCGCAGGTGGACACCCGCCTTCCGCCAAGGTCCTTTTCCCAGAGGGCCAGGCCCGGGGAATAGCTTATCTGGCAGGGGAGAGAGTCGTTGGCGGCGAAAAGGCTGATGAGCTCGCCTCCCGCGTCGAGCCAGAGAAGCTCCCGGCCCTGGGCGGCTCGTATATCCTCGTTTGGAGGGCTTATCCGCAGCTCCCTGGCATTGTCAAACCAAAGGGCTCCGGGGCCGCAGTCGCTCATGATCGCGCCCAGGCGGCCGTTTGACAGGAGCTGCTGCCACTGCCGGGGGGGAAGGGAATGGTTTACATAATACTCAAACACGGGGCCGTTCCAGGAGTGGAGGGGTATCCGGTCAGGCTGCCGCTCCTCGCTGAGCCGGGGCAGGAGCAGGCTTTGGAGCCGGGGCTTTTCCACTCCCACGGCGAAGCCCGCCCGGCTCTCTACAAGCTCCTTGGCGGAATAGGGGGCGAAGTGCAGCCCGCCCCTGGCCCCGATAAGGGCCTCCAGACCCAGCGGGGCCAGAAACTCGCTCAGCCGCCGGTAGAGCGGGCGGCGGTATTCCCCCTGCTCGTCGGTGAAATATACAAGGTCCAGCTCCATCCCGCAGCTTTTCAGCAGGCAGAAGGCCCGCAGCAGCGGCAGACATTCCAGGGCCGAGCCCTCGCAGCAGATGATGGGCAGGTCCCCGGAAACGCCAAGGGGCCACAGCTCCTTTTTGGGCCTTGCCCCGGAAAGCGGGGCCATGAGCCCCGGGAGAAGGCCCATGGCAAAGCCTATATCCGCCGGGCCCATGCCCAGATGGGCGGCGGCAGCCCCGGTCATAACGCCTCTGTCCTCTGAAAGGGGGATGCGCCGGGCCCCCTCAAGAGCCTCGCCGCGGCTCCTGCCAAGGCATAGCGAGAAGGAAGCGGCGGTTTTGACCCCGGCTTTGAGCTCAAGGCTGAGCTCAGCGCTTACGAAGGGGTCCGTGAGCCAGGGCCCCTCCGCCCCCTTCTGCGGCGAAAAGAGGGCGGGCCGGTCCCAGGCGGCGCAGAGCCAGAGCCCGGACATGGCACCCCGGCGAAGCCGCCTCAGGATGAGGGCGTTCTCCTCTCTCTCGGCTTTTATCCCCAGCTTCCAGAAGGAGCTGTGGTTTGTATGATCTGAATGCTCCGCCAGGACAGGCTGAAATTCCAGGCGCAGTTTAAGGCTCGTGTCCTGACGGGACATAAGGGAAAAGCGGCGAAGCTCCCCCCAATCTCCGGCGGCGGCTGAAAGGCTCATCTCAAGGCTCAGCCCGTCCTGCTCATAGCTCCAGCGGGCCTGGTCCTCGCCCAGCTCCCAGGCTGCTGTGGGCCCGGAGAAAATGGGAGTGAAGGGGCCGCCGTTTTTTGAGACGCTCACATGGAGCCCGGGCGCGTCCAGCCTTGGAGAGCCATAGACGCATATCCGGCCCAGGGCTCCGTGGCTTTCGCCCCGGGAACTCGAAAACAGGTTGTATGCCCCGTTGGATAAAAGGCAGCACTGCCGCGGGTCTCCGGCGCCGCCCCGTATCTGCCAGAGCCCGGAGGGGCCCCGCTCCGGCTTCTCGGGGACTTCCGCCATATCCCGCCGTATCACCTGGCCGCTGTCCGGAAGCCGCTCCTGCAAAAGGAGCTTGTAGGCCCCCATGGCGCTGTCGGCCATGAACCGCCTCCGGATGCTCCCGCCGCAGAGAGCGTTTGCAGCGGCTATGACGCTCATGCCGATGTGGTGCGCCATATAGCAGCGGACCTTTTCACCGCTGTCGCTGCGGCAGCGGGAGGGGCTGAAGTCCAGGGCCTCCATGAAGCCGAAGCGGCCCACTGCCCCGAAGCGCTGTAGCCGACGCAGGTTCATGGCCGCGGCGTGGGGCTCCAGGCTGAGGGCCAGAAAGCTGCTGTAGGGGGAGACGACCATGTCCTTCTCCTGGCCCCGCTTCAGGGCCAGGGCGGCGCAGCCGTTGGCTTTGTATCTGTAGTTCATGGATGGGTCGAGGGAGAAAAAGGCGCTCTCTGATATGCCCCAGGGCTTTCCCGCGAAGACCTGCCGCTTCTGGGCATAGAGGCAGAATTTACCGCTCTCATACAGGAGGCTCCCCCTGTAGAAGGGGAGAAAGAGCTCTGGCATAAGGTATTCAAACATGGTGCCTGTCCAGCTCGCAAGGCCCCGGAAGCCGTCTTTCTGGAGCTGGGCCCGGCTGAGCCGCCGCCAGTGCTTCACGGGCGCTTCTCCCCGGGCCACGGCCAGATAGCTCGTGAGCATGGCCTCGCTTGCCATAAGATCGTACCAGCCGCCGGAGCCCTTGCCCAGGGCGCTGTCATAGCAGATATAAAACAGCTCCCTCTCCCTGTCATACAGGGGGCTGAAGTCCATGCCGTCGCTTATCCGGCTCAGCCTTTCCGCCAGCTCATCCCGGCCTATGGCGGCCATGGCCCGGCTCACGCAGATAAGGGCAGCGCAGAGGTTGCCGCTGTCCACTGTGGAGATAAAGGCCGGGGAGAGGGGGGTGAGGCTTCGTGTATCGTACCAGTTATAAAGGTGCCCCATGAGCTTTGGCATCCGCTCTATGGTGGAGACTGTCCGCTCTATGCTCTCGGCCGCCTGGGACGGGCTTATAAGCTCCATGTCCATGGCGGCCACGGCGGCGGCCAGGGCAAGGCCGATATTTGTGGGGGAGGTCCTGTGAGCGAGACCCACAGGGGGCTGCTCCTGAAAATTATCCGGGGGCAGCCAGTTGTCCTCCGCCGTGGAGAACTGGGTGAAATACCGGTAGTTCTCTGCCGCGGCTTTCAGAATGAGAGCCCTGTCCGCGGCGGAGAGCTCCGTGTCCCGGTGGGCCGGCAGGGCCAGCGCCGCCGTCGCCAGGGGCGAGAGCAGCCACATAAGCCCGGCGGACCTGCCGATGATGGCCGGGGAGAAGAACAGCAGCAAAAGCCCGGTGAGCACCGCCGGCCACATTGCCCTGAAACAGGCGCCGAGCCCGCCCCGGGACATCTCGCTCTGGGCCGCGGTCTGCCACTGCAAAAGGTTTTTGCCGCTTATAAGCATGCGCCACAGGGCGAGGCATATGGCCGAGAGACAGACCCAGGCCTCCCATGGCAGGAGCCAGAGCCGTATAAAGCTCTGCACGATGGCACCGCCCACCCCGGTGAGGAGCCGGGTATAGCGGCGCAGGCGCACCCGTTCCCGGCGGCGCGCCCCACCCTCCGCGAGGGAGATGAAGAGCCTGCTCAAAACGGCCAGCAGCGCCGCCCAGGCAGCCACGGCCAGCCCCCCGGCAGGCAGGAAAAAGCCCGCCAGAATGGCCGCCAGGGTCATGGGCGGCAGAAGGCCGCGCCGCAGGCTGTCCAGCAGCCGAAATCGCTCTATGGGCGCGAAGTCCCGGCAGAAGACCCAGGGCAGATTCTGCCAGTCGCCGCGTATCCAGCGGTGCAGCCGCTTGTAATAGGCCAGAGGTCCACTGGGAAACGCGTCGGAAAATTCCGCGTCCCCCATGAAGCCGCCCCTGAGACAGGCCCCTTCAAGAGCGTCGTGGGACAGGACCCTGCCCTTTGGAAAGCGCTCCGCAGCGCACTGCATATAGGCTTCCACGTCTATTATCCCCTTGCCGGAGAAGCCGCCGCTCTGAAACGCGTCCATATACAGCTCTCCGCAGAGACCGCCGTAGGGATCGCTCCCGCCGGCCCCGGCGAAGATAAGGGCAAAGTCCGTGGCGTTGGCGCTGGAGAGCTCCGTATCTATGCGTGGCTGGATTATGCCGTGGCCATTTACCACTACCCGGCGCTTCTCGTCTATCACCGGCTTTGACAGGGGGTGAAGCATGGCCCCCACCAGCTCGCCTACAGAGCCGGGGTAGGGTCTTGTGTCGCTGTCGAGAGTGATGATATAGCGCACGCCGTTAAGAGCGTCCTTCTCCCCCGTAACCCTCAGGGCGGAGGGCTTTTGGCAGAGGAGCCGGGCCAGCTCTTTTATGGCCCCCATCTTCCGCTCGCTCCCGGACCAGCGCTGCCCGTCAAAGCTCCGCTCCCGGGTGAAAAGGTAAAAGCCCCCGCCGTATTTGCGGTTCAGGTCGTTTACGGCCGCGGCTGCGGTCTCCAGCAGCTCCCTGTCCCCGGAAAGCTCCCTGCTGTCCGCCTCGGGCAGGTCCGCCAGCAGCCCGAAGAGCAGCTCCGGTCCCTCCCGCTTGCAGGCCTGGCGCAGCTCCTCAAGCCTGTCAGCCATCTTTCTCGCGCACTGTTGATCTGTCAGCAAAACGGAAATAAGGCAGATGGAACGGCCCTCCGGAGGGATGCCCCTTTCCATGTTCATCCTGTGCAGCCTTGTGGGCCTTACTATGTGGAGCAGAACGAAATCCAGAAAGCTCTTTACGAGCTCCGACACCGGCAAAAGCAGCAGCAGGGCCGCCCAGGGGCTGTCCAGGGTGAAGGCTGCCAGCAGCGACAGGAAAAGGCTCAGCATTATGCTCCCGCCTATATAGAGCCTGGCCCCGGCCTGGCCGGAGCCGCCGAAAAGGTAAAAGCCCACATGCCGCCCCTCGCCCTTGGCCTTTTTTATAAGTCTGGAGGCGTATACGTGCTCCTCAAGTCCCTCCCGGCGGGAGAGCCGCTCCACCCGGCGCAGGTACTGAAGCTTCGAGGCCCTGTCCATGCGTACATAGTCCCCCGTGGGGTCTGCCGAGAGTACCGCGTCTGTAACATCGGCCCCGTTTAAAAGCTTTTCACCGTCCAGCACGGAAAAAAGCCGCAGAGAGCTGAAAAGGCTCTCCATGGCCCCGGTTAGCCGGGCCGCCTCGCCGCTGTCCTGGAGCTTTCCGCACAGCTCCGCTATGGCGCTTATAAGGGCGAAGCGAACGGCGGCGGTGAAAAGGTCCAGCTCCGCCCGGCGCAGCACGGTGACAGATTGAAAGCCGTCAAGGAATATCCGGCAGCGCTCCTCGGTAACACTGCCATCGCCGGCCGCCGCCAGTGCCCTGCACAGGCCGATGATGAGCGGCGCATCCCCGCTGCGCCGCAGACTGCCCGCCGCGCTCAGCGCGGCTCTGGCACAGAGAGCCTCCCTCTGTACCATGTACCAGTTGTCCAGCAGCCATTCCCAGGCCGGAGGTGCTGAGTTCATCTCCGCCGCCCGCTTTTGAAGAGCGGTCCTGCACCGGCCTATCTCGCTGAGTCTCCTGTCAAGGAGCTTTGCGCTTTTTATACCCCGGCAGCTCCCGGAGGGGCGCAGCACTCTGGCCAGGGAGGCGGCATGCTCATATAGACTGCCGCTTTCAACGTACTGGCCGGGATTGAAAATATCCATAGGATTCTCCTGTCTGTTAGGCAAAATTTGCCGGAAAAATGTAATATTCATTTTCCCCATCCGTTGGAATAATATTCATATTCAAGTCCCCGAGACCAAACGGAGGCTGACAAGAAAAAATACTTGACAGAGCTGGAAACCGGGAGTATACTCTGTTAAGCTGATCTACTTGACAGGGGGGTTCGCCGTGGGGAACAGCAGGCTCGAACGCAGCATGCTGCTGGACTTTTACGGCAGCCTGCTCACAGAGAAGCAGCGGGAATGCTACGATCTGCACTATAACGAGGACCTGTCCCTCTCCGAGATCGCCGAGCAGAGCGGCGTCTCCCGTCAGGGCGTGTGGGACAATATACGCCGTGCGGAGAGCGCCATGCGTGATATCGAGGCCAAGACCGGACTTATAGGCCGATTTTCCGGCATAAGGAAGGGGCTTGAGGAGCTCCGCCCCAGGCTTGGCGAGCTGTGCCGCGCGACAGAGGGGCAGACAAGAGAAATGGCGGAGAAGGCTCTTGAGGAGCTGGAGCTCGTCATATCCGGGACAACAGGTGATTGACTATGGCCTTTGAAAGCTTATCCGAAAAACTTAACGCCGCCTTCAAAAAGCTCCGGGGCAAGGGCAGGCTCACCCCGGCGGACGTGAAAGAGGCCATGCGGGAAGTGCGCATGGCGCTGCTCGAAGCCGACGTGAGCTATAAAGTGGTGAAAGACTTCACAAAGTCTGTCACCGAGAAGGCCAGCGGCTCAGAGGTGCTCGAGGCCCTTTCCCCGGCCCAGATGGTCATCAAGATCGTCAATCAAGAGCTCTGCGCCCTTATGGGCGGGGAGAATCAAAAGCTCAGCATCGGCTCAAAGTCTCCCAGCGTCGTGATGCTGGTAGGCCTTCAGGGCGCGGGCAAGACCACCAACGGCGCGAAGCTCGCCGGGTATATGCGCCGCCAGGGCAAGCGTCCTCTTCTGGCCGCCTGCGACATATACAGGCCTGCCGCCATAAAACAGCTTGAGACCGTGGGGGCCCAGCTCAATATCCCGGTCTTCCAGATGGGGCAGACGAACCCGGTGGATATCGCCAGAGCCGCCGTGGAGCACGCCAGAAAGCACGGCAACGACCTGGTCTTCCTCGACACCGCCGGCCGCCTCCACATAGACGAGACCCTGATGGACGAGCTTAAAAACATCAAAGCCGCCGTAGACCCGTCAGAGATACTCCTCGTGGTAGACGCCATGACCGGTCAGGACGCGGTGAACGCCGCCACGGCCTTTGACGAGGCCCTGGGCGTCACAGGCGTCATGCTCTCAAAGCTGGACGGCGACGCCAGGGGCGGCGCGGCCCTCTCCATAAGGGCCAGCACGGGCAAGCCCATAAAATTCATCGGCACCGGCGAAAAGCTTGACATGATAGAGCCCTTCCACCCGGACAGGATGGCATCCCGCATTCTGGGCATGGGCGACATGCTGACTCTCATAGAAAAGGCCGAGCAGAGCTTTGACGAGAAAAAGGCCCTGGAGACTGCGGAGAAACTGCGGGCCAACCGCTTCACTCTCAGCGACTATCTGGACCAGATGGTCCAGCTCAAAAATATGGGCGATCTTGGCGACGTGGCGGGAATGCTCCCCGGGATGGATGCCAAGGCACTCAAAGGGGCGAAGGTGGACGAAAAGGCCATGGCCCGGCAGGAGGCGATCATCCTCTCCATGACCCAGGCCGAGCGGGACAATCCCTCCCTGCTCAACAGCAGCCGGAAAAAACGTATCGCCGCCGGCTCCGGCACTGCGGTGGTGGATGTGAACAGGCTTTTGAAGCAGTTCGAGGCCATGCAGCAGATGGTAAAACAACTGAGCGGCAAGAACATGAAGAAAATGCAGAAGAAAATGGGCCGCATGGGCGGCGGCTTCCCGGGGCTCCCGGGCGGCTTCGGCTTCTGAGAAGAAAAAGGTTTACTCGCGCCAAGGCGCTTGTAATATAAAGAGAACTTATGGAGGTGAATATAGGATGGTTAAGATAAGACTTCGCAGAATGGGCGCCAAGAAGGCCCCCTACTACCGCATCGTCGTCGCTGATTCCCGCAGCCCCAGGGACGGCCGCTTTATCGAGGAGATAGGCACCTATGACCCCATGTCCGAGAGCGACAAGCTCAAGGTAGACATGGAGCGTGCAAAGTACTGGATCGCCAACGGCGCCCAGCCCACCGACACAGTCCGCGGCCTGCTTAAAAAGGTCGAGGCCTAATAAGGAGTTTCTACCGGCATGAAAGAACTTTTGACCTACATCGTGCAGAGCCTTGTGGACAATCCCGATCAAGTCTCTGTGACCGAGCGCAAAGCCGACGGGGAGACCGTGTTTGAAGTACGGGTCGCCGACGGCGACATGGGCAAGGTCATTGGCCGGCAGGGCAGGATCGTAAAACAGATCCGTATACTCATGCGGGCCGTAGCCCAGAAAAAGGGCAAAAAGGTTTCAGTTGAGATTCTGGACTGAGATGAAAAAACAGAGGCTTCGGCCTCTGTTTTTTCATTATATGCTCGTTACACTTTCATTTCTTAAAGTGTAAGGTTTACGGGTAGTGAGCTGCATATACATTCCATATTAAAATTCATTCAAAACCGCGGAGATATCGGCGGTGAGACAGATCGCTCGGTTTTTTATCTCTTTTGGGCAGGGTGCTTCACAGATATTTATGGAGGCGTAGATCGCCCGTTTGTTTTGGGCCGTCATTTGCCAAAAGGGGTATTTGATGATAACAGGGGTGTTGGCGCCGACGCCGAGTTCTAAAAACAGGGTGTGCATACCCTCATGCCGCCGGATAAAGTCGTGGTAGCGCTCTGCCGCCGCATACCAGCCCTGGTCCTGTACAAAGGAGTCGTCGCAGCGCAGATTCATTGTCATGGGCGCTCCGCAGACAGGGCATATTGGGATCAATTCTGAGGGAATCTTCAGGTCCTTTTGCTCCGCCGCCATTTTCCGAACGGCTTCTTCGTTGTCGTAGGTCCTGTTGTGGCAGGCCTTTGAGCATTGCCACAGGCCATAATCGCCCTGGGTGTAGAAAAGTCTTTTTTTATCAAAGCCTGCTAACTGGAACTGGTGATCCACATTGGTGGTCAGCACGAAATAGTCTTTTTCCCTTACGAGCTCCAACAGCTTTGTATAAGGCTGCCCCGCCTTTACGTCGTAACGGTTCAGACAGATGTTCTTTGACCACCACGCCCAGTATTCCTCCGGTGAATCATATGGATAAAAACCGCCTGAGTACATATCGGTAAAACCATATTTTTCGCGGAAATCCGCAAAGTTTTTCTCGAAGCGTTCACCATCATAAGCAAATCCCGCCGATGTGGACATCCCCGCGCCTGCGCCGATGACGATGGCGTCGGCGTTTTTTATCTCGTCTCTAAGCCTGTCGATCTGCCCGCAGCAATTTTCGGTATATCTTGTGGTCAAGTTCTTTAAAAACATTGAATATCACCCCAATTTCACTGTGTGTCTGTTCTTTGTATTCCTTCACTGTTTGGACCGCTATCTCTGCCGCTATGTGGTTTGGAAAATGAAACTCGCCCGTGGATATGCAGCAAAATGCGAGAGTTTTCAGACCGTTCTGCTCCGCAGTTTCCAAACAGGAGCGGTAGCAGGAGGCGAGCATATCGCGATCCCGCTGCGTTAGGGGGCCATGAATGACAGGGCCGACGGTATGCAGAACATAGCGGCAGGGCAGATTATAGGCGGGTGTTATCTTTGCGCTGCCGGTCTCTTCTTCGTGACCTTGCTTCTCCATCAGCCGGGCACAAGCCAGGCGAAGCTGTACTCCCGCAAAGCTGTGTATCGCATTATCTATGCAGCCGTGATTTGGGCAGAAACAGCCGAGCATTTGGCTGTTTGCGGCATTTACGATGCCATCGCATTCAAGAGTCGTGATATCGCCCCGCCACAGATACAGCCCCGGCTGAAGCGCATGCAGACCGGCGGCGCTCGTTATGCCCTTTTGCCTTGATTCTTCCTGAAGGTAGGCGTCCTGTACCGCCAGAAATCCATCGCTTGCCGGCAGCGGCATGCGCATATTGAAAAGCGAACGCAGCAGGATCTTTTGCTCCGGCTCACCCGGTGGGACCTCTATCTTGGAATACTGCGGCCGCTCTCTCAGCAGCGCCGCTATCAAATATTCTCTTCTTTCCGTCTGTGTCATGTTTCTTAGCCCCTGCAAAACTGGACCTCCGCCTCAGGTGAAGAGAGATCCCGCTGTCATATCGAGATAGTTTTGTCCGCCGTATGCGGGGTACTGTTTCCGGACCTCCGCCTTAAAGCTGTCGGCGTCCGCACACTCTGCCGCGAGCTTTTTTATATTCTCAAGATAGTCGATCTTGGTTTGAGCGTCTTTCAAGTCCTCCGGTGTATAGTGGGAAGTCAGGATAAACTCATAGCCCTTTTCAATATAGCTGTTCAGCTCGGCGATCATCCCGTCGGCGTGGGCTGCGCACGTCACGATAGAGTGGCAGTCGTGCCCAAGCATATGGGTGTAAACGGTATTAACTTCAGGGATCACTATGTCAAACGCCTCCGCAGTCCGCTTTATTATGAAATCGATACCTCCGACCGTCAGCTTGCCATCTCCGATAACATTGGTGATCTTATGAACGGAGCTGTCGAAAACCTCTCCAAAAGCGTTTGCAATATTATCTATCAGCGCTTTTCCGC
>DBGBEC010000016.1:0-3076 GCA_048477415.1 Candidatus Limivicinus sp.
GTCCGTATCCATGTTCACGCCCAGTTCAGACAGAGACAGGGCCGGTTTGTGGTCGCCGTAGAGAAGAAGCACCACCGGCAATTCGCTCTTTCTCAAATGGTCTACAACCTCTTCGAGGATCTCCTGAGTCTCATAGACGGAGCCGAGATAATTGTTCACAGCGTATTTTGTGGCCTCGGAACAGTTACCCCCGTCCCAGAAGATATAGTCGCTGGTGTATTTCTCTGTGTCATAGGGGGAGTGACCCTGGAAACTCACGTTGAAGGAGAACACATTTTCGCCCTGTGACGCTTTATCCAGAAACAGTCTTATGACCTCCGGCATAAAAACGCTGTCGCACTGGACCTTGTTTTCAAGGGGGGCAAGCAGGGTGCTGTAATGATCTTCATACAGGTATTCACTGAAGCCCAGGTCATAGTTTACATTTATCCTGTTGTAAAAATCACGGCGGTTGGGGTGACTTCCTGTGGTGTAATAGCCCTGTTCGTCCAGATACCAGATATAGGAATATTCTTTCCCGTTTATATCGGCGTATTTATATTTGCCTGTCAGGACATTCTGCTCAGTTTTTATGGTCCCTCCACCGAACACGTTCGCAACGGCATGGCCGCTTATGCTCTCCTGCTGAAGCTGGTGCAGATAAGTATAGGCTGGTTCAAAATCATAGCCGGTGCTCAGCTCGCTCAGATCAGAAAAGGCTTCCAACTGAAAGACCAGGATGTTTACCTTCCTATCATCCGGGATATCCTGAGTGGGGAAGGCGTCAAGCAGGCTCATAGCCGTCTCCTCGCTGTAGCCTTGCGGAGGAAGTGCGGCGCTCTGCTTTATGCTGAAAATAAAGGGATAGACAAAACCCTTGGAGATATGGCGTATCGGGGTAAATTCCTGAACGTCTCCATCATCTCTGGTTACGTTGACCGCTTTGTTGTAGTATATATCATCGCTGGAGTACACTAAGCGCCACAGCGGCCATACCAGCAGCAGAAGCAGCCCGGCGCAGACTATCCTGCCCCTTAGCCTTGGCTGTCCCTTTGCAAAGAAAAACAAAATTACTGTGCCCAGCACAAGCAGGGCTGCCGCCGCAACTACACGCACATTTGGGCTCATGTCATAGTCTGCCGCAATATCAAGGCCAGCCTTTATAGAGCCCAGGTCTGAAAACACAAAGGGTTCGCTTCTGAAGCGCAGTTTGTAATAGTTGCCGATGGATGCGGAAATAAAAACAAGTCCCGTCCCGAGAAAAGCCAAATACTGCCGGGCAAAAAAGCAGAGCATAAGAGCCTGAAAAATAAGGATCGGCAGATAATTCAGAAAGAATATAAGCGGATGCCGAAAATACCCATAAAAGGTGAGGATGTTGGTCTGCCCCAGGGCCAGAGCAAGGCTTACCACGGCTATAGCCCCAGAAGATAAAAGCAGGGCACATACATTCCAAACATAAAAAAGGCGGCGCTGGCCCTCAGAGCTGAGCTCTCTGCCGTTTTTGGCAAAAAGGAAGGCAAAGGAGCGGGTTTTAAGCATGGCTTCTTCTCCTTTCCACACACCCTCCCGGGCCGCATTTCTGCGGCCCGGGCCGGGGCTCAGAACTTTATTCTCTCGCTGATATAGTCCTTGACCTGGCTGATGGGGATGCGCACCTGCTCCATGCTGTCTCTTTCGCGGACGGTGACACAGTTGTCGGCCGGGTCGGTCTCGGTGCCGACGGTGTTGAAGTCGAAGGTTATGCAGAAGGGGGTGCCTATCTCGTCCTCGCGGCGGTAGCGCTTGCCGATGGAGCCGGTCTCGTCATAGTCGCACATGAAGTCCTTGGAGAGCTCGTTATAAAGCTCCATGGCGGGGCCGGTAAGGATCTCCTTCTTGCTCAGGGGCAGGATGGCGCACTTGAAGGGGGCGAGGGCCGGGTGCAGGTGCAGTACCGTGCGCACATCGTCGTTGCCCTTCTTATCCTGGCCCACGACCTGTTCGTCGTAGGCGTCCACGAGCACGGAGAGGACTGTCCGCTCCACGCCCAGGGAGGGCTCGATAACATAGGGGATGTAGTGCTCGTTCTTCTCCTGGTCGTAATAGCTCAGATCCTGGCCGGAGACGCTCTGATGCTGGCTCAGATCGTAGTCGGTCCGGTCGGCCACGCCCCAAAGCTCGCCCCAGCCGAAGGGGAAGAGGAACTCAAAGTCAGTGGTGGCCTTGGAGTAGAAGCAGAGCTCCTCCGGGTCGTGGTCACGGAGACGGAGATTCTCGTCCTTCAGGCCGATGGAGAGCAGGAAATCGTGGCAGAAGCTGCGCCAATAATCAAACCATTCAAGATCGGTGCCGGGCTTGCAGAAGAACTCCAGCTCCATCTGCTCAAACTCTCTCACCCGGAAGATGAAGTTGCCCGGGGTTATCTCGTTTCTGAAGCTCTTTCCTATCTGGCCGATACCGAAGGGGAGCTTGCGCCTGGTAGTGCGCTGGACGTTAACGAAGTTTGTGAAAATGCCCTGGGCCGTCTCGGGCCGGAGATAGACGGTGTTCTTCGCGTCCTCCGTCACGCCCTGGAAGGTCTTGAACATCAGGTTGAACTGGCGTATATCTGTAAAATCATGCTTGCCGCAGGTGGGGCAGGGAATGCTATGCTCTTCAACAAAGTCCTTCATCTCCGCCTGGGAAAAGGCGTCGATGGGCTTGGGAAGCTCAAAGCCGGTCTGGCCGCACCAGTCTTCGATGAGCTTGTCGGCCCGGAAGCGCTCGTGACACTCGCGGCAGTCCATCAGCGGGTCGGAGAATCCGCCCAGATGACCGGAGGCGACCCAGGTCTGAGGGTTCATGAGAATGGCGGCGTCAAGGCCCACGTTATAGGGGTTCTCCTGGACGAACTTCTTCCACCAGGCCTTTTTAACGTTGTTCTTCAGCTCCACACCCAGAGGGCCGTAGTCCCAGGTGTTGGCAAGGCCGCCGTAGATCTCGGAGCCGGCGAAGATAAAGCCCCGGTTTTTGCACAGGGCAACTATCCTGTCCATGGTTTTTTCTGTGTTTTTCATTTTCTGTCCTTTCCCGCGGCTGGCTGCCGCAGAAATATAAATTTCGCTGTATTCAGCAA
>DBGBEC010000017.1:0-2002 GCA_048477415.1 Candidatus Limivicinus sp.
ACTCATGGCGGCTATCCTGGCCAGGGATTCTATCCTGAGCCCCTGGGCCCGGAGCGCGTCTCCCCCGCCCTGGAAGGCCTTTTCAATGGCGATCCCGGCGCCGGCCACCTGGCCGCCGGCCTGCTCCACCAGGGCCTTCAGCCCCACGAGCGCCGCGCCCGTGGCGAGAAAATCGTCGATAATGAGCACCTTGTCCCCCGGGTGCAGATATTCCCTGGAGACCAGCACCGTGTTTTTGTTGCCGTGGGTGAAAGACTCCACCTCCACGGAAAAGACATCCTCGGCGATGTTGCTGGAGCGGCCCTTCTTGGCAAAGACCAGCGGGCAGCCAAAAACATAGGCCGTCATGGCCGCCAGGGCGATACCGGAGGCCTCGATGGTCAGGACCTTGTTGATCTCCGTCCCCTGATACAGCCGCTTGAGCTCCTGGGCCATGTCATAGAGAAGCTGCGGGTCGATCTGGTGGTTCAAAAAGCTGTCCACCTTCAGTATGCCGCCCGGCTTTATCTTTCCGTCCCGGCGGATGCGCTGTTCAAGCTGTTCCATTCTCTGTGCCTCCCGTAAAGATCAAATAACCGAAAAAAGCCCGTCGCTTACAGTGATCGACAGGCTTTGTTTCGGGTAATTTAATGGATAAAAATTACACAGCGCGGGTGACCTTGCCGCTGCGCAGGCAGCGGGTGCAGACATAAACATGCTTGGGAGTTCCGTCCACGATGGCCTTGACGCGCTTCACATTGGGCTTCCAGGTGCGGTTGGAGCGTCTGTGGGAGTGGCTGACCTGTATGCCGAAAGACACGTCCTTCTCGCAAAACTGACACTTTGCCATGGATTGAAGCACCTCCTTGCTTGTGTTTGGCTGAATAAACAGCTTATACATAATAGCAGACCGGGAGCGAGATTGCAAGTGCTTTTTTCTCTTTTTGCCGCCGCCCCTGGGCTTTTTGTGGGATGAAGGCCCCGGCAAAAGTATAAGGCGGGAAAATTTCCAGCTAAAAACAATTGCTTATTGCCAAATCCCCGCCGAGTGGTTAATATAATAAAGTAATACAAATACAGGCCCGGAGGGACAGGATATGAGAAGCAAGTATTCGGTAAAGCTTAAGACCATCGCGCAGGAGCACGGGCTGACGCCTCTGCATCTGTCCAGGGACTATGAGCAGGCGGTGATAACCACGGCGGACGTGAACCGGCCCGCCATGCAGCTCACCGGCTTTTATAACTACTTCGATCCAAAGCGTATCCAGATAATGGGCCGGGTGGAGAGCACCTATCTGGACACGCTCAGCCACGAGGAGCGGCTCGCCGCTTTCGAGTGCTTCATGGGCTATGACATCGCGGCGCTGGTGATATGTCACGGCGTGAAGGTCTTTCCCGAGTGCCTGGAGATGGCGGAGCGCTTTGACCGGAACCTCTTCATGACCGATGTGGACACCTCGGAGTTCCTGGCCGACCTTATAAGCTCGCTGCACAACTATCTGGCCCCCCGGCTCACCACTCACGGGGTCCTGGTGGAGATATACGGCGAGGGCGTGCTGCTCATGGGCGACAGCGGGATCGGCAAAAGCGAGACCGCTCTGGAGCTTATAAAGCGTGGCCACAGGCTCGTGGCGGACGACGCGGTGGAGATAAAGCTGATAAGCCGCGACACCCTTGTGGGCACCGCCCCGGAGATAATCCGCTACTACATGGAGCTGCGGGGTATCGGCGTTATAAACGTGCGGCACATATACGGCGTGGGCGCGGTAAAGCCTGAGACCGGCATAGACCTTGTGGTAAAGATGGAAAACTGGCAGGAGGGCAAGCCCTATGACCGGCTGGGCCTCTCGGAGGAGACGGAGGATATCCTGGGCGTGAAGCTCCCCCTGGTGACTATCCCCGTCACGCCGGGCAGGAATCTCGCCGTCATCCTTGAGCTTGCCGCCATGAACAACCGCCAGAAAAAAATGGGCTTCAACGCCGCCGCCACCCTCGCCGCCGAACACGACCTGGCCATAGACAC
>DBGBEC010000018.1:0-2094 GCA_048477415.1 Candidatus Limivicinus sp.
GGCATATCTCTTCCATAAGGCCCCAGTTGACCCCCAGAAAAAGCAGCAGCGGCAGGGCCAGCAGCCCAAGGGGCAGCGCCCCGGCCAAAAGCCAGCGGTCCGCCTTCAGCCGCCCCTTGCCCAGACAGTATAAAAGCTGGGCGAGGATGATAAAGGGCACGAAAGGCCAGATCGTGGCATAAGCGTAGAGCGACAGCCCATACATAAGCCCCGACAGCGGGAAAAAGCGGCCGTCAGAAAGCCCCCTGTAAAAGAAATACAGCCCGAACAGCATAAAGCCCGGAGCCAGGTTCGATTCAAGCCCCCAGCGGCACAGCAGCACATGCCAGGGGCAGATCGCCAGCATAAACAGGCACCACAGCCCCATCCTGCGCCCCAGCATATCCCTTGCCAGCAGGTACATGACCCACAGGCTCAAAAGCCCCGTGATAAGCTGGGGCAGCCGTATCGCCCAGGTCTCCAGCCCGAAGACGGCGATAAAGGGCAGCATGAGATAGCTCTCCAGAGCGTTCATCCCGCTGCCCCAGGCCGTGAGATACACGGGGAAAGCATAGCCCGCGCTGTCCTTCCCGCTTTTCAGGATGGACCAGGCCTCCCAGGCGGCAAAGGCCTCGTCCTGGTTGACGCCGCCCGGGATCTCTCCGAAGAGCCACAGCCGGACAAAGAGCCCCAGCGCCAGCACCAGTGGCAAAAGCAGCCGCTCCCGCCGCCGGATAAGCCTTTCAAACATAGCTTGGCTGGGGCAGCCGGTGGGGCAGGAGCACCTTTCCAAAGCATACGCATACCCGGCCCCCGTCCCGGTGGATGGTGATATTGGCGTCCCGCCGCAGCGGATTGGCCGACAGCAGATACAGTGAGCCGTCATAGCCCTCGCACCACTGCTTGCAGTACATGTCCCCGTCAACGAAGAATATGCCCACATCAAATTCCTTCATGGATGTGTTCTGCTGCACATATACCCTCTGCCCGTCCTTTATATAGGGCTCCATGCTGTCTCCGGAGATGTCCAGACAGAAATCCGCCCCGTAGGGCACGTCCTTGTCCCTGGGCACGAGCTCGTAGTCCTCCCCTTCTATCGGGGCGGCATAGCCTGCGGCGGCGGAGCTGAGATAGTGCCGGATATACTCTATCTCCGGCTCCTCCGGAGCCTGGGCCCGAAACTCTTCCTGCTCCGTCAAATAGCGGCCATAGCGGCAGAGGGCCGTTCTGCCCTGGCCGTTGAGGGCCTCATATATACCGTCGATCTCCCGCCGCGCCTTTTTCTCGGGCGCGGCGGGTGTTTTTTTCTCTGTTTTGCCCAGCAGATACTCGGGGCTCACCCCAAGCTCTCCGGCCAGCAGCTCCAGCTCCCGTCCGCTGATGTTCGTGCCCACCTTCCGGGCGTCTCTCAGATAATATCGGCTTTTGCCCATCACCTTGCACAGGTGTGTCTTGGTCTTGCCGCTCTCCTTTATAAGGGCCTCGAGCCTGTCATAGTCAAATTTAGCCACAGTTTTTTTCCTTTCCGGCTCTCAGGTCCTGTGCATTACCCACAAATATGGGCGGTGAGATCTGTGCAAAACGTCGATTCTCATTAAAGTGGGTGTTTATGCTTGAAATACCCACTATTATGAGATATAATCAGTCATACACAGTGACAGAACTCCCCCGGAGCCTTGCTTATTTGTATCCGCCAACGCCGGCAGCCATCTTGCGCGAGGCGGAGCGCCCGGTATCAGATGAAGATAGTTTCGCGGCTATCATAATTCATTTTATCTCCCGGGAGCCTTTCTGTCAATATTATTCTCATTTTTTTGAGATTATCAACGAAAAGGAGAGAGAAAATGAAAAAGATCACCGAAGGAGGTGGAGCCTGTGCAGTCGCCCAAATGTTTTTTCTGCCGCTATTACAGCCGCAAGACAGATAGCTGTGACTATCTGCTCATAAGCGGACAGCGCCGGGGCTGCCCCGGAAGGCGCTGTCTCCGCTATGCCCCAAGACCCGTTCCCAAAAAGGAGGCCGACCATGGACAGAGAGCTTGAGCACCCCCATATCAGCGCCGCTCTCAGAAGCGGCTATCCCCCCTGGCTGGAGGGACCGACGGGGCCGGACTG
>DBGBEC010000019.1:0-13684 GCA_048477415.1 Candidatus Limivicinus sp.
GCTCTCTGTAGCCCAGGGGATGAGGATGTCTATATCCACGATCACCTCAAGGTTTATCTGGTGCTTTGTCTGGTTTATGCCGGCGGTGACTATGCTGTTGTTAAACTCCACCCTTGAGGAGGTGAGGACGATTATCTGCACAGGCACCTTGGGGCCCCGGCCCATAAGAAGGCTGACGCCCGTCAGGTTCCCAATGGGTATCTCCACGGTCAGGCTGTGGTTTTCTGTAACGCCCACTACTTTGTCAAGTATCTCCGCCGAGAGGGCGTTTATCCGGGCCATATTGGCGCTTATCGCCGTGACCTCGCCGGATGTGTTCTTCTCAAAGCTGACAAAATAGTCCCCTTCATAGCTTCCGCTGTTCATAATATCGGCAATGGCCTTGTTTATACGCACAGTGACGATGTCGCTGGCGTCAGACACGGCGATCTGGGTGGACAGATCCTTCAGAAAGAGCGCGGCGGAGGAAAAGAACAGCAGCAGCGCCGCCAGAAAAAACAGCGGCATGAAGGCGGCCCTTTTAAGGCGGGCCCCGGGCTTTGCCGGCGGTCTGGACTGGTCAGAATACGAATAGCGGGGCTTTCGCCGGAAAAAACGTCTGTGATACATGGAGCCACCTCCCCATGTATTATATGCCCGGACCGATGGGACATGAACTTATTCCGCCTCCAGCATGGCGCTCACGGCCATCATAACACCCAGTTTGCCCGATTCATAGGTGAGACCGCCCTGCATATATACGATGTAGGGCTCTCTCATCGGTCCGTCGGCGGAGAGCTCTATCGAGGAGCCCTGGATAAAGGCTCCGGCGGCCATTATCACCGGGCAGTCGTATCCCGGCATGGGCCAGGGCTCCGGTGTGACGAAGGAATCCACCGGGGCGCCCGCCTGTATGCCCAGGCAGAAGCGCTTCATCCTCTCGCCGGAGCCGAGCTTTATCATCTGGATGATGTCGGAGCGCTGCTCGTCCACCGTGGGTGAGCTCTCTATCCCCAGCTCCTCCATCATCGCCGCGCAGAACACCGCGGTCTTGAGGGCTTGTGCCACAATGTGAGGGGCCATAAAAAGGCCCTGGAACAGGAGCCTGTTGCTGCCAAGGCTTGAGCCGCACTCCCCGCCAATGCCGGGAGTGGTGAGCCGCAGGGCGGCCCGCTCCACAAGCTCCGCCCGGCCCGCGATATAGCCGCCGGTGGGGGCGAGGCCGCCGCCCGGGTTTTTGATGAGGGATCCGGCGATGATATCCGCCCCCACCTCTGTGGGCTCGCGAAGCTCTGTAAACTCGCCGTAGCAATTATCCACCATTATGCTGGCGCTGGGGTTCACCGCCCTGACTGCGGTGCAGACCCGGCCTATCTCCTCGACAGTGAGGGCCTTTCTCTCGCCATAGCCCCGGGAGCGCTGTATCATAACGGCTGTTACCCCCGGCGCGGCGGCGGCTTTTTTTATAGCCCCTATATCCGGCCCTCCGTCGGGGCCAAGATCCACCTGGGCATAGTTTATGCCATAGAATTTGAGAGATCCGTGGCAGTCCCCGCTGATGCCGATGGCGTTTCTCAGGGTGTCATAAGGTGTGCCCGTTACGGAGAGGATAGTGTCGCCGGGCTTTACAAGGGCGAACATGGCCGCCGTGAGGGCGTGGGTACCGTTTACAAAGCCAATGCGGACGAGGGCGGCCTCTGTTCTGAATATCCGGGCGTATATTTTATCCAGGGTCTCCCTGCCCATATCGTCATAGCCATAGCCCGTGGTCCCGGCAAAGCAGGCGTCTGACACCCGCTCGTCCTGGAAGGCCGCCATGACCTTCAGGGTGCTCGCCGCCGCCGTCTGGTCGATACGGCGGAAGCTCCCGGCGCAGCGGGCCTCTGCCCGCGCCGCCATGTCATATACCTGTGTTTTTATCTCAGAAATTTTCATTTATTTTAGCTCCATTATGATTTTTTTAAAAAATCTGCCCCTTTCGGCAAAGTTTTCAAAACGGTCGAAGGCGGCGCAGGCCGGGGAGAGAAGGACAATGTCCCCCTCATGGCCGCTGGCCGCGGCCGCTTTCACCGTCTGCTCAAAATCCTCGATAAGTCTGACTTCAAGGCCGCTGCCATCATAATACTTTGAATCGCGGACGGCCTCATATATTTTTTCCGCCGTGTCGCCGGTGAGGAAGAGGCTTTTCGCGTGCATACATATCTCGTCGCCCAGCTCGTCAAAGGGGATACGCTTATCATAGCCCCCGGCGATGAGTATGGGCTTTGTCTTCATGGCGTGGAGCCCTGCGGTGGTCCTGCTGGGGCTTGTGCCGATAGAGTCGTTTATATAAGTCACGCCGTGAAGCTGCCTTACGAACTCAAGCCTGTGCTCCACCCCGGCAAAGCTCATGGCCACCCGGCGGCACTGCTCGTCGCTCACATAGCCGTCCACGGCCTCGAAGGCAGCCAGATAGTTGAGCAGATTGTGCTCTCCCGGCAGGCGTATTTCCTCGGCCAGCATTATCTTCCGGCTCTCGCCGTCACGAAGGCGGTATATCGCTCCGTCGCGGCAGATCACGCCCTTTTCCACCTCGGTCTTGTCGGAGAAATAGCTGAGCTGTCCCCTGGCGCTTTTCTCGTAGTATGCGCTGTGCTCATCGTCATAGTTCAGCACCAGCTTGCCGGAAGGGGCCTGATTTTCAAATATGGCGCGCTTTGCGTCGATATAATCCTGATAGTCCTTGTGCTTATCAAGGTGATTGGGGGAAATGTTGGTAATAAGGGCCACATCCGGGCAGCAGTACATGCTGTGGAGCTGAAAGGAGCTGAGCTCTAAAACGGCCATGTCTCCGGGCTTTATTTCCGGCGTCTCGCAGAGCAGGGGTTTGCCGATGTTTCCCCCAAGGTGGACGCTGTATCCGGCGGCTTTGAGAAGCTCGGAAATTATCGTAGCGGTGGTGGTTTTGCCGTCGCTCCCGGTGACTGCAAAGATCGGGCAGGGACAGAGCCGGAAAAAAACCTCCATCTCGGAGGTGACAAGGCTTCCCCGTTCCCTGGCGGCGGCGAGCTCCGGCGCGAAGGGCATAAGCCCCGGAGTGCGGAAAATTATGTCCTGGTCAAGCCCCATTAGATAATCATCGCCCAGCCTGAGCTTTGCCCCAAGGGATCTGAGCCGCTCCCCTTCCGGGCCCATTTTTTCCGGGCTCCGCCTGTCGCAGGCCGTGACATCGCAGCCCTTTTCCAAAAGCAGCTCGATAAGAGGCCGGTTGCTGACGCCGATACCAATGACAGCTATGCTTTTATCCATTATGGAGCTGATATATTCGTTTAAAGTCATATGATCGCCTCGCTAAAAAATGCTAACTGATATATTATATAGCTTTTCTTTGGCCAATACAAGAATATTTATTGACTTGCGGCGGGAAAATGATTAGAATACATAAAGTGAGCTGGCCGAACGACCGCGGGCACAGGGCGAAAGCCCGTGCGTGAGGAAAGTCCGGGCTCCATAGGGCAAGGATAACGGGTAACGCCCGCCAGGGGTGACCCTCGGACAAGTGCAACAGAGATATACCGCCTTCAGGCGGGCAGGCTCAGGCCTGGCCGCCGGGGGTAAGGGTGGAAAGGTGAGGTAAGAGCTCACCCGCCCCGTGGAGACACGAGGGCGCTGTAAACTCTATCCGGAGCAACACCGCGGGAGGACACAAGGCCGGCCCGGCCGTCCTCGGGAGGTGGCTTGAGCCTGTCGGCAACGGCAGGCCTAGATAGATGGTCGTTTAAGACAGAACCCGGCTTACAGACCAGCTCATAGAAATATCCTCCGGCTGTTTTCAGCCGGAGGATATTTCTATGAAAGGCTATTTCATTCCCCGCCTTTTCAGGGTAAAGATAAGGGCAGATACGGGGTGGAGGCCGTGGTAGTTCAGGCCCATTATGATCCTGCGGCGTGGGCTTTCGCGGCGGTAGGCCGGGCAGGAGGAGAGCCTTGGGAGGTTTTCCCGGGCATAGAGCCTGAGCTTTTTTATCACTCGCCCCTTGTCCGGGCTTTTTTGGGCGCTCACACGGTTTATCGTGTCGAGGAGCAGGTGCCCCAGAAGGAGGGCTTCAAACTCGCCTTTGTGCTCGGGCAGCATAAAGGCCTTCATGCTGTCAAGTATTTTAAGCATGTCCAGGTTCTTTGCCGCGTTGTTGTTGTTCATGGTGGATACCTGGCCGCAGCGGTAATGATACAGGGCCCTGGGGACTTTAACGGCTGTTCCGGCCCTGAGCATAACGGCCATTACGAAATACAGGTCCTCATACCAGAGCCCCTCGGGAAACTGTATCCCTTCAAGGGCGCTTTTTTTGAAGAGCTTGTTCCAGACAGCGGTGGTGATATACTCAGGCCTTTCAAATTGGGACATGGGCAAATACACCTCGGCGCCGTCCTCGTGAAATTCCAGAGCGTCGCAGACCGCCACATCGGCGCGGCTCTCCTCCGCCGCCTGGTACATTGCCTGGAACATATCAGGTTCCACCCAGTCGTCGCTGTCGGCAAAGCCGATATACTCCCCACGTGCCAGGCTCAAACCGATATTTCTGGCCCGGCCCTGGCCGCCGTTTTCCACGGTAACGCATTTTACGCGCTGGGGACAGCGTTTTTCATACTGGGCCATTATGGCGGCGGAGCCGTCCTTGGAGCCGTCGTTTATTAGGATGAGCTCATAGTCGCCGATCGTCTGGCTGACAAGGGAATCAAGGCATTGGGCCAGATATTTCTCGGCGTTATACACGGGCACGATAATGCTCAGCTTCATGGCTCCACCTCCCGGCCGCCCCTGCCGCTTTCCGGCAGGATAAGAGTCTTGTAATAGATAAGCGCGAGTATGAGCGACATGTATATGGAAACATTCGGCCTGCGCAGGATGGCGCCGGAAAACTGGGCCAGGCCAAGCTGAAGCAGCAGGCACAGCAGCAGTGCAAAATTCTCCCCGGTGAAACTGCCCTTGAAGTCCCTTACGAGCCGCCGTATCACCAGCAGCACAAAATAAAGGATGAACAGACAGTACATGCCAAAGCCCAGATATCCCGTGTAATAGAACAGGGCGTGATAGTCGTTCTCCATGTCATAGCTCCCGTCCTTGCAGACGGCGGTGGGCTCGAAGCCGACAAGCTTCGTAAGGCCGTCGCACTCGTCCCAGATCAGGGAGGCATAGGTGGTCTTCATCAGGCGCACATCGATAAGCCGGGCGGCGGAAGTGGTCATATCGTATTTGATAAGCACCTTCTCCGTGCCGAAGCGCTGGAACATGTGGGGGATAACATAGCCGATAAGCCGGTTATAGTAGTCCCCAAAAAGCTCCACCAGCACAGGGTCGCTCAGCTTCTCCTCAAGGCTCATCGAGCTTATGTCATAGCCCAGCTCCCTGAGCTTTTGGTCAAGCTCACTCTGGCTTTTTATGGCCGCGGCGGATTGGGCGCTGTCTACCTTGGCCCGGGGACTGATGGGGTATACAGCCGCAGAAGCTGCAATGAGCAGCACGAGCCACAGGATGAAGAGCTTTTTCATCCGCTCCCCCGTCACAAAGCGGCTGACAAAGGCAAAGGCGGCAAAGCCCGCCAGGATAGCGAAAAGCCCCAGATAGCACGCCTTTGTGCCGTTTAAAATGAGCATTAGGCAGATAAGGGCCGGCAGCGTGAAGCGCAGCCACTTTTTCTCTGTTTTCCAGGCCAGCAGCATGGCAAAAGCGGCCATTGTCACAAAGAGTATGCTGTTCGCGCAGCGGTTGTCGTCAATGACCCAGCCGCTCAGCCCAATGCCGTTGTCATAGGTAGAGGTCCAGGTGCCTGTGACCCAGGCAAGGACAAGGAAAAGCAGCGTCAGCCCACCGGCCCAGAGGATACCGTCAAGGGCCTGCTTTTTCATTTTCTCGTCCCGGATATAGAAAACAAAGCAAATGGCAAGAACAGGCATCTGTACTATCTTCGCAAGATAGGCCAGGTCAAAGAATGGGCTTAAGTACCCCAACCTCAGCGCGTTTAGGGCGTGGAGAGCGCAGTAGAGGCCGATCGCCCCCATGGAGAGCACAAAGCCCCCCTTCTTTTTCAGGCTGAACAGCAGATGAAGGGGCAGGACCAGCATTATGAGCAGCCTGATATAGCCCGCCACAGTGGCTACCGAGTTCTGGTTCCAGTAGGCGATAACATCAAGCACCGGCTGGGCGGCGATGAGCAGGCACAGCCAGTTTGTTTTGAAAAAACTGATAAAGCTTTTTTCGCTGTTCATTTTCTCAGCCTCCTATCAGGGAAAACCACTGGGGGGCCACTGCCTCAAGGCTGAAGTCCTCCGCTCTTTTCCGGGCTTTTGCGCCCATTTCTGTTCTAAGCTCTTCGGAGCCGGCAAGCTCAAGCAGTTTCCTGGCATACTGGTCCTCATCCCCGTCCGGGACAAGAAAGCCCTCTTCCCCGCCGCCTATGATATAGGCCGGTCCAACGCGCACATCGAAGGCCACCACCGGCAGACCGCAGCTCATCGCCTCTATTATGACAAAGCCGAAGCCCTCGCTCAAAGAGCTGAGCGCGAATATTGAAGCGTTCTGAAGCTCTTCAAACACCTGTTCTCCAGTCTTCCTGCCGGTAAGGCAGGCCGCGTCCTCAAGGCCCAGGCGCTTTATCTCTTCTTCAAGCTGTGGCCGTTCCTCCCCCTCGCCTATTATGCGGAGCTTCCAGTCCGGCGCTTCTTTATGAAAAGCGGCAAAGCAGCGGAGCAGCCTGTCAAAGCCCTTGAGCCTGTGGAGCCGCCCCACGGCCACTATCACTTTCTCCCGTTTTTTCTCTGGCAGCTCGGGAAGACGTTCAAGATAGTTGGGGATACACACGATCTCTGTGTGCTTGTTTTCGGCCATAATCTCTTTAGCCTCTTCAACGAGCTTAGGCGTCAGCAGGACGAGCTTATCTATGCCCTGGTAGTCATTTTTCATGGCCTTGATACACTTTTTTTCAAGGGCATGGTCGTGGTGGAGCTGGGCGATCTTCATAACGCCGGGTCTGCCGTATTTTGAGAGAACGATATTGTCTTCATGGCGGGTGCTTATGAACACACCGTCATCCGCCTCGCGCACAGCAGTTAGGACAGCCCGCTTTTTGTCCGTGATAATTTTCACGGCCCTTAAACTCTCGCGGCAGAGCGCAAGCAGTCTTCTTTCCGCCAGGGCAGACTTCCAGGCGTCTTTGTTGGGCCTGTCCTTCAGAAGGTAGCGGAGCTTCACCCGCTCGTCCAGTGGGAAGGCCGGTGCGTCCGGCATGTCGTAAACGCTTATTATCTCCACATCGTATCTGGCGCACAGGAGGTTCGCCATATTTATTATTGCCCGCTCGATCCCGCCATAGGCCAGGTGCAGGGCCAATATTCGCACAGTTTTCATAATCTCTCTCCGTTTAAAGAAGGCTTGGGTCAAGTATACCAGCCGCGCATATGAATGTAAAGCAAAAGGACCTGCCGAAAGAAACCAACGGCAGATCCTTTGCTTTTTCGCGCTTATATACGCTCTTTGACCTTTGCCCTCTTACCCACGCGGTCACGCAGATAGTAGAGCTTGGCCCGGCGGACTTTACCACGGCGGACGGTGATCGTCTCGTTGATGCCGCCATGCTTTTTGGCGATGATGGTGCCTTCAAAAGCCTGGGTGCGCTCGCGGTTTCCTTCCTTTACACGCACGAGAACACGCACAGTGTCGCCCACGTTCATGGAGGGAAGCTCGCTCTTCATGTACTGTTCGCTGAGAATTTTGACCAGATCCATAATCCAATCCTTCTTTCATATAGACGTTCTTACCGGCGGGCTCTCGGCCTCGGCAGCGGACCGCCTTTCTCCGCCCGCGCTTTACCTGCGCAAGCCATGGTATGATAGCATATTTTTTGCCGCATTGCAAGTTTTTTTTGCTTTTATTTGGCAGAAGCTGCCTCGTCGATGTATTCGCAGGCGGAGAGGGCGGCGATGTTCCCCTCGCCCACGGCCTTTGCAAGCTGATAGGGTCTTCCGGTGCAGTCCCCGGCGGCAAATACGCCGGGCACCGCCGTGGACATGTTCCGCCCGGTCACTATGCCGCCCTTTTCATACTGGAGGCCGGGCACGAGCTTTGTGACGGAGACCGTGTCTTTTATGATAAAAACGCAGTCCACCTCATAGCTCTCCCCGCCTCTTTTCAGCCTTCTGGCTTTTTCGTCCCCCTCTATCTGATACCGGGCCTTATCCCTGAAGCGCAGGACCCGGCAGCCTATGCCGCTGAGAAAGTCCCCATCACGCTCTGCCTCCTGGCTGTCGCCTATAAGGGCCACTGTTTTTCCCTTATAGAGCATACCATCACAGGTGGCACAGTAGCTCACGCCCCGGCCCAGGAACTCCGCCTCGCCGGGATACAGCTTTTCCCGGGTTATGCCGGCGGCTATTATAATGGCGGAGGCCATGTAAAAATCGTTCTCCACCGCCACGCCGAAGCTTACACCCATGGGCATTACGGACAGGGCCCTGCCGGGTATGAGCTCAGCTCCGGCCTGCCTTGCCTGTTCAAAAAAGAGCTCGGCCATTTCACCCCCGGGCATTGAGGCAATGCCGGGGTAATTTGTCACGTTCTCCGCCCGGTAGAGGCTGCTGGTGTCCACCGGGTTTGCCACCAGCGCCACTTTCTTGCCACGATTAAGGCAGGTGAGCGCGGCGGAGGCCCCGGCGGGTCCCCCGCCAATTATTATCACGTCATAATTATCCGACATACGAATTCCTCCCTGTTTTTTTCATAGTCTACCACTTTATTATTGTAATTACCACTCCAATCGTTTATAATATTCAGGAATTTCACACAGGAGAAAGATGGATATGGAAGACAACGCCAGAAATTTTATTGACGCCTTTGTTATCGAGGATCTTGCCCCAGGCCAGCGCTGCCACGGCATGCAGGTGCACACCCGCTTCCCGCCGGAGCCCAACGGTTATCTCCACATCGGCCACTGCAAGGCCCTTACCATAGATTTCAGCACTGCGGAGCGCTTCGGCGGCATATGCAATCTGCGCATGGACGACACCAACCCCGCCAAGGAGGACACCGAGTATGTGGACGCCATCAAGGAGGACATCCACTGGCTGGGCTTCGACTGGGGAGACAGGTTCTTTTATGGGTCGGACTATTTTGAGCAGACCTATCAGTTTGCTCTGGAGCTCATTGGCAAGGGCCTTGCCTATGTGTGCGAGCTGAGCCCGGAGCAGTTTCGTGAATACAGGGGCGACACCAGCCACCCCGCGATAAGCCCCTGGAGAGACCGCCCCGTCGAAGAGAGCCTTGATCTATTCAAGCGCATGAGAAACGGCGAGTTTGAGGAGGGGAAATATACCCTTCGGGCAAAGATAGACCTGGCCAGCGGCAACTTCAACATGCGCGACCCGGTCATATACCGGATACGGAACATCGAGCACCACCGCCAGGGCAGGGCCTGGCCCATATACCCCATGTATGACTTTGCCCACCCCATACAGGACGCTTTGGAGGGCATAACACACTCCCTATGCTCTCTGGAGTTTGAGGCGCACAGGCCGCTCTACGACTGGGTGGTCTCCAATGTGTCCATCCCCGGGATAAAGCCCAGGCAGATAGAATTTGCCAGGCTTGGCATAAACTACACGGTCATGTCAAAGAGAAAGCTGCGCAGGCTCGTGGAGGAAGGGCTGGTCTCCGGCTGGGACGATCCCCGTATGCCCACGCTCTGCGGCATGCGCCGCCGGGGATATACCGCCGCCTCCATCCGCAATTTCTGCGAGAGAGTGGGCGTTTCAAAGGTAAATTCCACGGTTGACCTGGCCCTGCTTGAAAGCTGTCTCAGGGACGACCTCAACGAGAACGCGAAGCGTGTGATGGCGGTGCTCAGACCCGTGAAGCTGACGATAAGCAACTATCCCGAGGGGCAGAGCGAGCTTTTGACCGTGGAGAACAACCCCCTGAAGCCCGAGGCCGGAAGCCGGCAGATAAGCTTCTCCCGGGACCTCTGGATAGAGGCGGAAGACTTTGAAGAGCTGCCCCCGCCCAAGTACAAGCGGCTGCACCCCGGCTATGAGGTGCGGCTGAAGGGGGCCTATCTTGTCACATGCACCGGCTGCGTAAAGGACGAGAACGGGAACGTGACCGAGGTCCTCTGCGAGTATGACCCCATGAGCCGGGGCGGAGACCCGGCGGACGGGCGCAAGGTAAAGGGCGCTACCATCCACTGGGTGGACGCTAACAACTGCGCCGACGCCGAGGTGCGGCTCTACGACTGTCTCTTCAGCGATCCGGACCCGGACGGGGCCGACAAGGACTTCCTCGACTATCTCAGCCCGGACAGCCTTCAGGTCCTGACAGGCTGCAAGACAGAGGCCGGCCTTGCCCAGGCTCCCATGCCGGAGAAGGGCAAAAACTCCGCCGGATACCAGTTCATGCGCCAGGGTTATTTTTGCCTTGACAACCGGGACGCGGCTCCCGGACGCCTGGTGTTCAACCGTTCCGTCGCCCTGAAGGACAGCTTCAGAAAATAAAGCGCACATAAAAAGCGCCCGCCGCTGCTGACCGGCTTTCCGGTACGCAGCGGCGGGCTTTCCTGTATGCCGCCTGTTTTGCTTATCTTAGATCCTTCAGCGCCTCTGCTATCCGCTCGAAGCGCATGCCGCGGGAGGCCTTTACAAGCACCGTGTCTGAAGGGCGGATGAGCTCCGGCAGGGCGGAGATCAGCTCCTCCACGCTCTCGAACCAGAGCCCGGCTCCGGCAGCCCCCCGGCATGTCTCCCGGGACAGCTCCCCGCAGCAGAGCACCAGGTCTATCCCCTTTTCCCTGGCCCTTTTTCCGGTATCGAAGTGGAGCCGGGCGCTGTCGGGGCCCATTTCCAGCATGTCGCCCAGTATGCAAAGCTTTCTGCCGGTGAGCTGGGCCAGAGAGTCTATCCCGCTTGCCACAGAGTCGGGATTCGCGTTATAGCTGTCGTCGATGAGGGTGATAAAGCCGGTATCCACCACGCTCCCCCGGCGGCCCACGATCTCATATGACATTATGCCCCGGGCTATCTCCTCGTCCTCCATGCCCATCAGAAAGCCCAGCGCGGCCCCTTCCAGGGCGGCGTACACCATATGCCGCCCATAGGCGGGGATCTCGACGGGAATGCGTCTGTCCTCCCAGAGCAGAGTGCAGCGGCTGTGATGATCGCTGCCGGCGGATATATCCACGGCCCTGATATCGCAGTCTGCCCCCAGGCCGTAGCTCAGCCTTCGCTGGGGACAGCGTAGCCGCTTAAGATATGGGTCGTCGCCGTTTATTATCACGGTGTCCTCCGGCCTCATATAGCGCAGCAGCTCAGTTTTAGCCCGGAACACGCCCTCGAGGTCGTGGAGATATTCCAGGTGGGCGTGGCCTATTACGGTGAAGAGGGCCACCGTGGGCCGGGCTATCCGTGAAAGTCTGCTCATCTCGCCAAAGTCGGAGATACCCAGCTCTACCACGGCCGCCTGGTGCTGCCGCTCTATCCGGGATATGGTCATGGGCACGCCTATCTGATTGTTCAAATTTTTGTCCGTCTTCAGCACATTCCAGCGCTGGGCAAGGACGGAGGCGGCCATCTCCTTGGCGGTGGTCTTACCAACGCTGCCGGTGACGCCTATCAGCGGCAGCGTGAGGCCCTCTCTGTATTTCGCGCAGATATCCTCCAGGGCGGCCTGCACGTCCTCCACCAGGATGACAGGTCCCTCCACCCCGGGCGGGACATGGTTTGCAAGGCAGCAGGCAGCCCCGTTTTCAAAGGCTTTTTTTATATAGTCGTGCCCGTCCTGCTTCTCTCCCCTGTAGGCCGCGAACAAATCTCCGGGCTCTACAGCCCGGCTGTCGATAGCCACCTTGCCAAGGCCCCTGTCCTCATCCGGCTGACAGCTCAGCCTTCCGCCGCAGGCCTGAGCCGCGGCGCTTATCGTCATTTCCTTCATAGACGCTCCTTTTGCCCGGATATATTCTTATATTTTTGCGCTCTAAGAACGTTTTATGGTGCTGTGCGGTTTTTTATGCCTTTCCCGTGGAGCCGAAGCCGCCCCGGCTCTTCTCCCGGAGCTTATCCACAGTGACAAGCTGGAACTCCGGCTGCTTTTCAACTATTCTGAACTGGCATATGCGGTCGTTTTTGGCGATGTGCGTGTCTCTGAGGGCATAGACCTGCATGCACCACTCGTCCTCCTCGCCGCAATAGGAATTGTCCACTATCCCGATACCGTTTGTCTGTATGACGCCATAGTTTTTAAATGTGCTGCTTCGCGGGGCGATATGGGCCTCGTATCCCTTGGGAAGTATCATGCCCACCCCCAGGCGGATAAGGGCAAACTGGCCCGCGCTGAGCTCAAGCTCCTCGGCCGAGCGGAGATCTATCCAATCTCCCTGGGATATTTTCTCGATCTTAGTGAGTTCATTGTCGAAATATTTGATAAATACCTTCATTATACACTCTCTTATCTTTAGTTTATTGACTTGGGCCTCCCGGGCGGTTAAAATGAAGCCATGTTCTGCGGTATATATAGTAACACACGGAGGAGGATAATTCCATGCCAAGTTTTCAGGATCTTTATTTTGATTCCAGCACGGGGAAAAACCGCATACACGCCCGCAAATGCCTCCCGGAGCAGCGGCCCCGGGCAGTCATACAGATCGCCCACGGGATAGCCGAGTATATCGACAGGTACGACCCCTTTATGAGCTTTTTGGCGGAGAACGGCTTTGTCGTGGTAGGCAACGACCACCTTGGCCATGGCAGGTCCGCCGCGGGCCCCGAGGAGCTGGGCTTCTTTGACGAGAGGGACGGCTGGAACAGGGTCCTTGACGATATGGACAGGCTGAGAGATATTACAAGGATGGAATATCCGGATCTGCCCTATATTTTCTTCGGCCACAGCATGGGCAGCTTTCTCACAAGGACCTATATCATCAAAAATCCGGAGAAGTACGACGCTGTGATCCTCTGCGGCACGGGCCACATGGTAAAGCCCCTGGTGCTCTCGGGCTATGCACTCTCCTCCGCAGTGGTGAAGAAGAATGGGCCACGGGCCGATGGGCAGCTTCTGAACGACATCGCCTTCGGCGCTTATAACAGGAAGGTCCCCTTCCCCATGACCGATTTCGACTGGCTGAGCCGCGACTACGAGCTCGTAAAAAAATACATCGACGACCCACTCTGCGGCTTTGCCGCGAAGGCCGGGCTCTACAGGGACATGATGGGCGGGATCCTCTTCGTCACAGACCAGCGGAATATCGACAAGATGAACAAGCAGCCCCCGGTCTACTTCATGTCCGGCGACAAGGACCCTGTCGGCGACTATGGCAAGGGCGTGAGCCGGGCCTACAAGGCCTTCTGCCGGGCAGGGATAAAAGACGTGTTCATGCGGCTCTATCCGGGCGGAAGACACGAGATCCTGAACGAGACCAACCGCGCCCAGGTCTTCCAGGACACCCTCGACTGGCTGAATTCAAAACTCGCCGGGCTTTGAGCGTGCTGATACATATGAAAGCTCCCCGCCGCGAGGCGGGGAGCTTATGGTTTTTATCGGGGTTTGGGGACGGTGGCTCAGTCCTCCTCGGGGATGATGCCGCTAACTTCGCCGCTGGCGGAGATCTCGTATACGAGGGCGTCCTCACGGCTCGCGGGGACCTCTCTCTCGTACTCCTCGTACTCCTCGCGAGCGGGAGCGGGGGCGGGC
>DBGBEC010000020.1:0-2747 GCA_048477415.1 Candidatus Limivicinus sp.
GGACTATGGGCCTCTGCCAGCCGCTGAGTATTTTTTCCTCTTCCGGGCTTACCAGGCAGAGCTTCTTTGCCGCCTTTAGGTCCCGGCACATCAGGGCAAAGGGCCTCTCGTCCCGGTGCTTTCTCCGGCGCAGGGCGTTCACCGTGTCCGGCAGATCCCAGCGGCAGGCCAGGTGCATGCCCCCCAGTCCCTTAACGGCCACTATGCCGCCCTTTTTAAGGCAGCTTCGGGCCAGTTCTATCCCGTCGCCCTCCTGCTCTTTTCCATCGGCGTCCAGAAGGAAGACCCTGGGCCCGCAGTCCGGGCAGCAGTCCGGCTGGGCGTGATAGCGGCGGTCCTCAATGTCGCCGTATTCCCGGGCGCAGTCCGGGCACATGGGGAAAGCCCCCATGGAGGTCTTGGCCCTGTCATAGGGCACGTCCTTTATTATGGTGAAGCGGGGCCCGCAGTTGGTGCAGTTGATGAATGGGTATTTATAGCGCCGGTCCCCCCTGTCCCGCAGCTCTCTCAGGCAGTCGCCGCACACGCAGATATCCGGGGAGATAAGGGTGTTCATGCTCTCTTCCCGGCGGCTCTCGCGTATCTCAAAGCTCTTATAGCCCACGAGCTCCGGGCTGTATTTTGCCTCCACGCTCTCTATAAGGGCAAGCCGCGGCGCTCTGTCCGGCAGCTCCCTCACAAAAAGCTCCAGCTTCTCCCGCTCACCCTCAAGCTCCAGCTCCACGCCGGAGGAGGTGTTCTTTATAAAGCCCTTCAGCCCCAGGCCTCCGGCGAATTTATGGATAAAGGGCCTGAAGCCCACGCCCTGCACTATGCCCCGTATCTTTATCTCTGCTCTCTCCACCGGCCTGAGTTCTCCATAGTTAAAATATTGTCATTTATATTATATTCTTTTCTCTGTCATAGCGCAAGACATTTTTATGTCTAAGTCGATTTTTATATTTTGATACCGAAAACGAAGGTCACGGCCGCCTGTTTTAGTGCAAAATATATACAAATCGCAGTCCAGCACCATGAGTATACCGCCAAAATAGCGCATATGCAACAAAAGTAAATATCTTAACACTATCTATACAGTGAAAAAGCCGCCGCGGGCTTGCTGGCCCGCGGCGGCAGGGATGGTATGCTGTTTTGATCTAATTTTACTGGACCTTCTTCTTGCCGCCCAGGTAGGCGATCAGCGCGAACACCACAAGGAAAGCGCCGGCGACTATGTAGCTTGCCATCTCAACGGTGGCTCTGTTGTCCACGTTGTAGCTGACGATGTTGTCGATGAGCATGCCGGCGAAGACAAGGGCCATGACCACGGGCACCACGAACCTGATGCAGAAGGTATAGAACTTGTCGAAGAAGCCGGACTTTTCGCCGCCGTGTACCTCGTCAAGGACATACTTGGGCTTGAGCTCTCCGCCGATGAAGAGGGCCATTATCATCGCGCCCAGAGGCATGAACACGCCCTCAGCGATGAAGTCCATAAGGTCGAGCCAGCAGTCGTTCCACATGGCGTACATGGGGGTATCCTTCCAGTTGAGCAGGTCCGCGGGAGCGATGCCGTTCTCGCCCATGCCGCAGACAGCCACCAGGAGAGCTTCTACCAGGATGGCCAGAGAGACCCAAAGCACGGTCTTTTTCCGGTTGGGGGTCTTGCCCTTGGCCACAGCCTTATCCATGAAGTAGGCGGAGACGACCTCCATCAGGGAGATGGCGGAGGTGATGGCGGCCAGAAGCACCAGCAGATAGAAGAGGACGCCGAACAGGGGGCCGGCGGGGCCCATGTTGGAAAACACGTCCTGAAGGGTGACGAAGAGGAGCTTGGGCCCGCTGAGAGCGATCTCGTTGCGAGCAAGGCCGCTGTTTATGCCGTTGGCCACGGCGGCGGGGAGGACCGCCAGACCGGCCATGAGCGCGACCGTAGTGTCGGAAACGACGATGACGGCGGAGTTCTTGACCAGGTTCTCTTTCTTGTCCAGATAGGAGCCGTAGGTTATCATGGCGCCCATGGCCAGGGACAGGGAGAAGAACATCTGGCCGCCGGCGGTGCCGATGACGGAGATGATGCTGGGGGCTTCCTCGATGAAGCCTGCCTTCACCGCGTAGCCGGGGACGAACATGAACTTGAGCCCTTCCACCGCGTTGGGGAGGGTGACAGCGCGGATGATGACGATGAGCAGCATGACGAACAGGGCGGGCATGCCGACCTTGTTGAACTTTTCAATGCCCTTGTCAACGCCGCCCTGCACGATCAGCATGCATATGACCATGAACAGCACGGTGAACACGATGCAGCCGAACTGGTTCGTGAGCATCGCGCCGAAGGTCTCTCCTCCGGTGATGGCGCTGCCGAAGATCCCGCTCAGACCAAAGCTCAGCTCGGCCAGGTTCAGGGACATATACTGTATGCAGTGGCCGCCCAGGACAGAGTAGAAGCTCATGATAAGGAAGGGGGCAATAACGCCCAGCCAGCCCAGCCATGCGAATCCCTTTGTGACAGCCTTGTATGCGCCGACCACGCCGAGCCGGGTCTTGCGCCCCAGGGCCAGCTCACTGACCATAATTACCATACCGACGAATATGGCAAGCAGCAGATATACTATCAGGAAGGTGAAGCCGCCGCTGCGGCCCATCTTGTAGGGGAAGCCCCATATGTTTCCAAGACCCACCGCGGAACCGATCGCGGCGAGCAGGAAGCCGATATTGCTGCCCCATGAACTGCGTTTGTTCTCCATAAAACTCTCCTTCTCTTTAAT
>DBGBEC010000021.1:0-16412 GCA_048477415.1 Candidatus Limivicinus sp.
GAGCTGCTGGGCGGGGCAAACCGGGTGAACGCCCTGAACTATTCCTGCCCCTTTGTGCCCTATCCCCTGCCCCCCATTGGCCGGGTGAACAGCGGGCTTATGACCTCTGCCGACTATCTTATAAGCAGGGCGGAGCGTGTCGCCCTGCCCTGCCCCTTCTCCTGGCCGGTAAGCACCGCCAACCTGAAGCGCTGCCTGCTGGTCAGCTATCTCCCCCTTGAGGGCAGCGACAAAGAGCTGATCCTTGTGAACCTCCATCTGGAGGCCTATGACGACGGAGAGGGAAAGATCGCCCAGACAAAGCAGCTCTGCCAGTTTATCGAGGAGGAATATGCCAAGGGCAATTATGTCGTCGCCGGCGGGGACTTTAACCAGATATTCCCCGGCGGGCTGGAGGCCTATCCCAATATCACGCCGGAGCTGTGGTCTCCGGGCCTGCTGGACGAGAGCTCCCTGCCCCAGGGCTGGAGCTTCGCCTATGACCTGGACGCCCCAAGCTGCCGCCTGCTGAACCAGCCCTATGACATCACAGACACGGAAAACACCCAGCACTATGTCATCGACGGCTTTATCATCTCCCCCAATGTGGAGCTCAAGGCGGTGGAGACCCTGGATCTGGGCTTTGAAAACTCCGATCACAACCCCGTCCGCCTTAGCTTCAGCCTCATCCCCTGAATATCACTCAGGCTGTCAAAAAACTATAGGTCAGAGTGAGACAATTGGCAAAGCGGGGGAGCACGAGGGGGCCGCAGGCCCGCCTCGTATTCCAATCCCCACCAGCAATAAGCCTGATTTATCAGGCGTTTGCCGAGCAAAGCGAGATTTTTTGTGATATCACGCTTTCACAAAAAATGTGGTGGATGAAGCTTGTCAACAAAGGCCACCGGCCTTTTTTGACAAGCTGAGTGATATTCCCCAGGAAGCTTTCGCTTCCTGGGGAATATCACTATACACGTTATGGTAGCATTTACTGTTCGGCGGGCTCCATATCCTCAGGGCCGTGGTGGCAGATGGGGCAGTCGTAGCCTGCCGGGAGGGGACCGTCGGAGGGCTCGAAATGGCCGCAGACCTTGCAGACATAGCCCTTCTGCTTCTTCTCCGCCGGGGGCAGCACATGGTCAAAGTCTTCCCTGCCATGCTTGCACAGGGGGCAGATGAAATCCTCCGGCAGCTCGCTCCCCTCGTGGAAGTAGCCGCAGACCCTGCATACATAGCCCTCTCCTCTGTCGGGCGCCGGGTTCTTCTTGGGCTTTATATGGGCGTGGTAATAGGCATAGGTGCAGGAGGGCTCCGAGGATAGGACCTTTGCCTCCACCACGTTGGCGATGAAGAGCATCTGGGTGTCCAGGTCCCGCACATCTATAACCTGGCAGGAGAGGACGGCGTTTGTGTACTGGGGCAGATAGCGTATGCCGTTTGACATCCTTTCTTCATGGTCAAGACCGGCAAACTTGTCCACATCCCGGCCGCTCTGGAAGCCGAAGCGCTGGAAGAGCTTATACGGGGCCTCCTGGCTGAGGATGGAGATATTGAACTTTCCGGCCTTCATCACCATGTCGCAGGTGTTGTTCTTTTTAATGACGGAGATAGTCAGCTTTTTGGGCTCGCCCGCAGCCACCTGGCCGGCGGTATTTATGATGCAGCCATAGTCCTTTCCGTCTACCCTGGTGGTCAGCACCTCCACCCCGTAGGAGAATCTGGTGAAGACATCCCCGTCCACATCCAGGACCGGGACCTGGGCCGTGGCTGTGACTGCGGGGCGGGCGGGTACTATGTCCGCCGCTATGGCGTCTGCCAGGGCCTCGATATCCGCCACCTGTCCGGAGCTGAGAGAGGAGCGGACAGTGATATTATCGCCGATGAAGCTGGTATTTTTCAGCGGGGAGAGGATATCCCGCATGAGCCTGCCGCTCACGGGGGCCCAGCTTCCGTTTTCAATGAAGGCTATCTTCCTGCCCTGAAGATTGTGGTTGGCAATGTCGTGAAGGAGATTTTCCATGGTCACGAATATGCCCGCGTTATAGGTAGTGGCGGCAAAGACCAGGTGGCTGCAACGGAAGGCGTCGGACAGGATGTAGCTCGCGGGGGTGACTGAACTGTCGTACATCCGCACCTTCACTCCCCGCTCAACGAGCTTTGCGGCCAGGATGTTAGCGGCGTTCTCCGTATGACCATAGACCGAGGCATAGGCCAGCATCACGCTGTTCTCCTCCGGCGTGTAGCTGCTCCACTGGAGATACTTCTCAAGAAAATCCCCAAAATGGCTGCGCCAGACGAAGCCGTGGAGGGGGCAGACATAGTTTATCTCAAGCCCGGCGGCCTTCTTCAGCACAGACTGGACCTGGGGGCCGTATTTGCCCACGATGTTGGTGTAATACCGGCGGGCCTCGTCCAGGCACTCGCCCATAAAATCCGTCTCGTCGGCGAAAAGACGGCCGTTGAGAGCGCCGAAGACGCCGAAAGCGTCGGCCGAGAAGAGGATCTTGTCCGTCTTGTCATAGCTCATCATCACCTCGGGCCAGTGGACCATGGGGGCCATGACAAAGCTGAGCTCGTGGCGGCCCAGGGAAAGGCTGTCCCCCTCCTTCACCAGGTGGAGCCTGCCGGACATATCATAGCGGAAGAACTGGGCCAGCATGGTCCTTATCTTCTCGTTGCAGACTATCTTCGTCTCAGGATAGCGGATGGCCAGGGCCTCTATCGTGGCCGCGTGGTCAGGCTCCATATGAGAGATGACCAAATAGTCCAGCGCCCTCCCATCCAGGGCATAGGCCAGGTTTTCAAAAAAAGTATCCGCCACGGCCTTGTCCACCGTGTCGAAAAGGGCCGTCTTTTCGTCCAGCATCACATACGCGTTGTAGGAAACGCCATCCGGCACGCCATACACGCCCTCAAAGCAGGCAAGGCGCCTGTCGTCTGCGCCAACCCATATAAGATCATCTGAAACCTTTCTCGTGCAGTGCATATTATGCTCCCTTCCGCCGCGGAGCGGCAAGATATATTTCGGCTTCGGCTTATAAAATTATATCCTCTCCCAGAGGGCTTAACTGTTGCGCAGGCAACAGTATTGTATTATAATTGTATATATACTGAAAACAAAAGGGGAAGAGCCGGGTATGGAGAATATACAGCTTTTTCAGGGCATAAGCCAGGACAGCGTAAAGGCAATGATGGACTGCTTCAAGGCCGAGGTAAGGAGCTTTAAAAAGGGCGAGACCATACTGGTCTACTCCTCAGGGCTTGAATATCTGTGCCTGCTCACGGAGGGGAGGGCCCATCTCTACTGTATGGACAGCGACGGGGAATACGCCCTTTTGGAGCACTATGGTCCGGAGGATATTTTTGGCGAGGTATTTGCCATGCCCTATGGAGCCCTGGGCTACGCGGTGGAGGCGGACAGCGACTGCCGGGTGATATTTATCCGTTTCTCCTGCGTATACGGCCGCTGCCAAAAGGCCTGTGAGCACCACACAAGGCTTACCCACAATCTTTTCGAGCTGTCGGCCAGGAAGGCGCAGACCCTGGCCGCCAGGATAAATATAATAAGCAAAAAATCACTGCGGCGAAAGCTCATGGCCTATTTTGACTATATCCGGGATGAAAAGGGCCGGAACAGTTTTGAGTTAGAGCTGTCCCTGTCTCAGCTTGCTGGCTATCTTTGCGCCGACAGGAGCAGCATGATGAGGGAGCTTAAAAACATGAGCCGTGAGGGGCTGATATCCCGGGAGGGCCGGAAAATAAAACTGAACGATTAAGGGAGGCAGGCAGAAATGTCAGAAAAGAGATTCAGCGGGGTGAACGGCCCTGTAAGCTCTCCGGAGCTGAGCGCCGACTATGACGGTGCGGCGCGCTTTGACAAGCTGAGAGTGGGTGCTCTGGGCGTATATTTCAGAGAGGGGCTTAAAAACCGCTTCATCGCCTATGAGGACATGGAGCGGGCCTTTATCCGCATCCACGAGGTCAACGGGAAAATGTGCTGCGGCAGCACGGTCTTTCAGTATTTCCGCCTTGTCTTCGTCTGCGGAGGGAAAGAATATGCCGACGTGATAAGCGAGGACGAGGGACTGATGGACAGGGCCCTGGACAGGATAAGGGCCTCCGCCCCAAAGCTGGCTGTCGGTTTTCCGGGCTGAGATAGGAATGCCCCACGCAAATGTGGGGGCGTAAAACAGTTGATCCGACCTATGACAAAACCACAGGTCGGATCAACTGTTTTGCGGATAGCCGCCGAAACGGCAGGGCTTATTCTTATCCTATCGGCGCGTCTTCAGGGATAGTATATGATGAGCGCGTCTATTTTGGACATGTCGCTGTCGCTTATGACCCACAGGCCGTCGCTGTCTTTCACCACCTGCACGGCCATGGCCTCTTCCTCGTTGTAGCTGATATCGTCCATGTTGTCATAGAACATCTGGATTATCGCCCGGGTCCAGTCCGCGTCGAATTCCATATACTCCTCTTCGGTCATGGCTTCCAAGTCCGCCTCGGCGTATTTTTCATAGAAGGCGGCCATGCCCATGTCCCAGTTTTCATCCACGAGCTCCACTATGTTTATGGGGGCGACCGTCAGCTTGACGGCATAGGTGTTGTCGTCCAGCTTGCTGGCCTCGCCGACTGTGAATTTGGAGTACGCGTATATCTCTTTATAGAGCTCGACTATCTCCTGCTCTATCTCATCCGTCATATACTCCACATTGAAGTACCTGCCGAAAAATTCTGCCTCAGCTTCCAGGCGCTCCTGATATATCTGCTCGCATTCGGCCTCGGTGGCGTTTACAAGCTTCATAAACTCCTCGCTGTACACGCCAAGATATATCTCGTCAAGATTACCCTGGACAAGCTTCTGCATAGTCTCGCTCATGTCGCCAAAGGGCAGGCCGCACGCGCAGAGGCTGAAAAGCATAAGGGCCGCAAGAGCGGCAAGCAGGACGCGCTTAAATGATCTCATGTCAAAATCTCCTCTCTTTCTGTGCTTTTGATTCTATCACCCTTTCCCCATTTTGTCCACGGTTTTTACATATTTCCCCTGTTTTCTGTTGCCATTTTCCCCCGGGTATGATACAATTCAAAGCTGTCGCTGTCAAAGGAGGACTATGCCTTGGAAAACAGTATGCCTGAAAACATAATGGGCACCATGCCTGTCAAAAAGCTGCTTCTGAACATGGGCGTGCCCATGATGATATCAATGCTCGTGCAGGCCCTTTACAACGTGGTGGACAGTATTTTTGTCTCACGGATAAGCGAGCACGCCCTGACGGCGGTGTCTCTGGCCTTTCCCATGCAGAACCTTATCATCTCCTTCGCCGTGGGCATAGGCGTGGGCATAAATGCCCTGCTGTCAAAGGCCCTTGGAGCGAGGGACCCGGAAAAAGCCAACAGGGCCGCCCGCAACGGGCTGTTCCTCCAGGCGCTCAGCTATCTTATCTTTCTCATAATAGGGCTGAGCTGTACAGAGCTTTATATGCGGGCACAGACGGATATCGAAGAGATAGTCCGCTTTGGCGTGGAGTATCTGCGCATCGTCCTTGTGTTCTCCTTTGGTATTTTCGCGGAGATAAGCTTTGAACGCTTCCTTCAGGCCACGGGCCGGGCCAAATACTCCATGTATACCCAGCTTGCCGGAGCCGTTTTCAACATCGTCTTCGACCCGATACTTATTTTTGGTCTCTTCGGTCTGCCGGCCCTTGGTATCGCCGGGGCTGCCTGGGCCACTGTGGGCGGGCAGATATTCGGCGCCTGCGTCGGCTTTGTCCTGAACCAGAAAAAGAACCCGGAGGTCTCCCTGAAGCTGAAGGGCTTCAGGCCCGACGGCGCACTGATAAAAGAGATGTGCCGGATAAGCGTGCCCTCCATCGTCATGTCCTCCATCGCCTCGGTGATGACCTTTGTGATGGATATCATCCTCCACGGCTTCTCCTCCACGGCGGTGGCTGTCTTCGGCGTGTATTTCAAGCTGCAAAGCTTTGTGATAATGCCGGTCTTCGGCCTGAATAACGCCCTGGTGCCCACGATAGCCTATAACTACGGAGCGAAGGACCCCCAGCGCATACACGAGGCCATAAAATACGGCATAGTCTATGCCACGGCGCTGCTCACCTTCGGCTTTGCCCTGCTCCAGGCCTTTCCCAGGGAGCTGCTGCTGCTTTTTGACGCGGAGGAATACATGCTCTCTATCGGCGTTCCGGCGCTGAGGATAATAAGCTTTCACTATATCATCGCCGGGGTGAGCATAGTGTGCAGCTCAAGCTGCCAGGCCTTTGGCTACGGGGTGTACAGCCTCGCGATATCCTGCCTGCGTCAGCTCGGCGCTCTGGTCCCGGCGGCCTATCTGCTCTCGCTCACCGGACAGCTCAACTATATATGGCTGGCCTTCCCCATCGCTGAATGCGTCTCCCTCTCGGCCTCGGTGCCCATGCTGCGCCGGGTGCTGAGAAAAACCGGCATGACAAGCCGGATATAAAAAGCAAAAGAGCCTCCTGAGCTTTCGGGCGGCTCTTTTGCTTTTTTATTCACAGCAGCGTGATGGACAGGCGGCTCTCGAATTTTTCGCCGGGGGGGAGCTTTATCCTGTCTTCCATGGCGCTTAGCTCTTCTGTTATCCCTTCCCGGCCGGGGAGAGAGGACCAGGGCTCCACGCAGAGGAAGGGGGCCTGGGTCCCCGGGGCATGCCAAAGGCCTATATAGGGCATGTTCGTACAGCTCAGCCGGAAGCCGCGGCCGCCTTTACCCGGGGCCACGCTCAATTGGCCGGGCCAGCCCTTCAGGACCAGGGCCTCCTGGGAAAAGAGCTCATGGCTCAGCCTTATTTTGCGCCCCTCCTCAAGGGGATACGGCTGTTTTTCGCCCTGGCAGAGGCCGTTGGGGCCAAAGAAGACCCGCTCCGCCCGGAAGCTCTCCGGAAAGCTCAGCACATAGTCTGAAAAGTCCAGCCCCGGCTCAAGGGGCAGGTTGAAGCCCGGGTGAGCGCCCAGGGCGCAGAAGAGGGGCTTTTCATCCCTGTTCTCAAGGCTGTATCCGATATCCAGCCCCTCCTCCCCCAGCCGAAAGGCCAGGGAAAGGCAGAACCTGTAAGGGTAGATGGAGCGGCTGTGTTCATCGTCCTCCAGAGAGAGGAGGCAGAAGTCCTTTTCCCGGGAAAGGCAGCGAAATTCCTTCTCCCGGGCGAAGCCGTGAAGACCCATTTCATAGTCTTTCCCCTTCAGGGTATAGCGGCCCCCGTGGAGGCGGCCGATAAAGGGGAAGAGATTGGGCGCGCTGCCCCGCCAGAAGCGGCTGTCACCCTGCCATATGTATTCCGGGCCGCCCTCTTTCATCCGGAGTGAGCGGAGAGTGGCCCCCAGCTCCTGCACCTGGGCGCTGAGGAGACCGTTTTCAAGATGTATCATATTCTCACCTCAAAGCTGGGCATAGCGCCAGCCGTTGTATATGCTTATGAGGATGATAAGCCCCATGAGGCAGATGAAAAGCTTTTCCACGGCCCGGTTGTCCATTTTCCTGTTGAAGCTTCGGCCCAGCATGCCGCCGCCTATCCCCCCGGCCACCATCACCAGCAGCACCGGCCAGCGGAAGTCCGGCACACTGCCCGTCACCAGGGTGGAGATAAGGCTTGAAAGCTGGCTGAAGAGGATGATATACAGGCTGTTGGCCGCGGCGGTCTTGGTGTCCATGCTGAAAAAGAAATAGAGCACCACAAGGTTTATGGGCCCGCCCCCTATGCCCAGGAAGCTGGACATTGCCCCAAGAATGAGGCCGATGAGAAGGCACAGCCCCCAGTTTTTTATCTGATGGGTCTTTATGCCCTCCTTTTTCAGGGTATATATCAGGGTCCCGGCCGTGACTATGGCAAGGCAGACAGCCTGGACAGAGCCCACGGTGTTCTGGTTTTCAAAGAGGGCCTGGACAAGAGAGAAGAGCTCCTTGCCCAAAATGCCGCCGACCACAGAGCCCAGGGCCAGGGGCGTGCCCGTTTTGAACGAGACCCGCCTCTCCCCCGCCAGCATGGAGCGGCCCACGGAGTAGCAGCTCATGGACAGCACCGTGCAGCCGGAGAGGAAGCTTATGGTGGACACTGTCTCCAGATGGAGCATGTCCAGCACCGGCTTTATCACAACGCCCCCGCCTATGCCGCATATGGCTCCCACGGCGCTTGCCAGGAGGCTGACTATGAAAAAGATAAGCATGAAGTTTTCTCCTCTCCCTTTCCGGGCGCGGGCCATGGTTTTTTATTCCGCCTGGGGCTCCAGGTTTTTGAAGATGGCCCGGGCGGCAGCGCCCCTCGCCCCGCCGAAATCGTCCGGCTCGGCAAAAATGAACTGGGTATCCGTCTGTACGACGTTGCATAGGTTCCGGTAATTCACATCCAGGAGATATTTCCGGTTCTCCTCCCGGGTGAAAAGGAGCCCGTCGATGACCATTACCCGGGGGCAGGCGAAGTTGTTGATATTCGCCACCGCTACCCCAAGATAGTCCAGCGCGTTTTCTATTATCCGGCACACCGCCTCGTCGCCCTGCTCCTGGGCGCGGAGGACCTGGGCCATGCTCAGCCCCTGGCCGCCGGGGCGGAGGCCGGACAGGACAGGGGCCTCCCCCCGCTCAACCGCCTCGGCACAGCGGGCCAGGATCGCTTTCTCGCTTGAATATGCCTCGAGACAGCCCCGATTGCCGCAGCTGCATGGCAGGCCATTGGGCTCCATTATCATGTGGCCCACTTCACCCGCCCCCACAAGGGAGCCAAAGCTCTCGTCCGTGTTCAAAAGCAGGGGGCAGGCAATGCCCCGTGACACGAAGAGATAGGCAAAGGTCTGGGCGTGGCTCAGCCTGTCCCAGCGGAAAAGCTGAGCGCCATAGGCCCGGGCGCAGGCGTTGTTCTCCACATATATGGGCCCGGTATAGCCTGTGAGCCGCCTGGCGTCGGAGCGGATGTCCTTGTTCAGCCAGCCATAGCTGGGCATGGTATCAAGGACGCCGCTGCCGCTGTTCACCAGGCCCGGCAGACAGAATCCAATGCCATGGACCTGCTCCAGCGGCAGCCCCGTCGCCTCCACCGCCTCGTTTATCATGGCGCAGGACCTGGCCATGTTCCTTTCATAGTCGGCGCAGGGCCCCTCCTCCTGCCGGGAGTAAAGGGTCCTGCCCCGAAAATCCAGGACGCACACGGCCCGGCGGGAGCCCTGCATCTCCAGGCCGATGAAATACCTGGACTCGGGCACTATGTCCACGAGCCGGGCTTTGCGGCCCAGATTGCCGGGGGGCTCTCCCTGGTCGTCCGTCTCACAGACTATGCCGGCGGCTATCATGTCGTTTATATTGGTGGTAATGGTGGGCAGCGTCAGGCCAAGGAGCTTCGCCACCTCCGCCCGCTTTATTGGGCCGCAGTAATATATTATCTGAAGGATGGAATACTTGTTCGACACCTTCACGCGGGACAGATTGTTCCCTCTGGCAAACTGCACTGCTGAACACCTCCTCCGCAGAGCGTTAAATGGAATGGTTATTGTTCCAGGCTGAAGACCCGGCGGCCCCGGACGAACACCTGCTCCACCCGGCACTTCTCGCCCAGTATCACAAGGTCAGCGTCCTTCCCCTCGGCAATGGAGCCCTTCCTGTCGTAAATACCCAGGAGCTTTGCCGGATTCTCCGACAGCAGGGGCAGCAGCTCGCGCAGGGGGCGCTCGGTGAAGGCGATAAGGTTCTGAAGGGCCCGGTCCTGGCTGAGGGTGCTTCCGGCCCGGGTACCGTCTGAGGCGAGTTTCGCGTCTCCATCCTTTACCACGACCTGGTTCACGCCCAGGTGATAGTCCCCATCGGGCAGGCCCGCGGCCATGATAGAGTCTGTGATGGCCACCACCCGCCTGGGACCCTTGGTCTTCAGGATGAGACGGACTGTGCCCGGGTGAAGGTGGAGCCCGTCGCATATTATCTCGCAGTAAATGTCGCTCTCCAGGGCCGCGCCGAAGATGGCGGGCTCGTGCTGGTGCAGAAGGCGCATGGCGTTGCCCGTGTGGGTGGCTGCGGCCACACCGGCCCGGACGGCAGCCATGGCCTGGTCATAGCTCGCTCCCGAGTGGCCCATAGCCGCCTTTATGCCCAGCTTCTCAAGCTCCGGTATCATGTCTACGGCTCCGGGGAGCTCGGGAGAAATGGTGATATAGCGTATCCTCCCCCGGGCCAGTTCCTGATAGCGGCGGATAAGGGGAAGGTTATTGTCCTGGAGCAGATGCTCCGGCATGGCCCCCTTGTACTCTCTGGCCAGGAAGGGGCCCTCCAAGTGGACGCCTAAAAGCTCCGCGCCCCGCTGCTGGAGCTTGTCATGCTCAAGCATCTGGCCGATGCACCACTCGGTCTGCTCCTGGGTGTCGGTGAGCACGGAGGCGAGCCAGGAGGTGGTACCCTTTGTGGCCATGAAGCGGCTTATCTTTTCCAGGTCCTCCGCCGTGGCCCCGTTCACGTCCACGCCCACAGCCCCATGGCTGTGTATGTCGATGAAGCCGGGGACCACGAGCTTGCCGGTAGCGTCGGTCAGCTCCCCGCCGGTAACATCGGCATAGGGCGGAAGAAGCCTTATCTTTCCGCCGGAGACGCCCACGGTGCGGGCCTTGAATTCATGGTCCACATATACAAGGCCGTTAACGATAAATTTTTCGCTCATCAGGCTCTCCTTTCAGCTTTTCAGCCAAGCTCCGCCACAAACTCCGTCATTCTTATAAGGGCGTCCGGGTGCTCGGCCAGGATGGAGACGGGGAAATCCGCCGTCGTCTCGCCGTAGGCCGCACGGCGGGCCACCGCCCGGTGCCAGTCTCTGAAAATGCCCAGACGGATCTTCCGGGCGGAAAATATCTCGTTGAAGCCGATGGTGACGCAGTGGGTAGGCATATCCTCCAGCGCCCCGCCGAAATCGCCGATGGCGTTGGCGGCCCGGGTCTCCCGGCTTATGGGCAGGACCCTGGTCTTCAGGGCCTTGAACTCCTCGACGCTCAGGCTGGGCTCCGCCTCGTTGAAGGCCAGGTGCCCGTTTATGCCGATACCGCCAAAGCATACGTCCACGCCGCCAAGCTCTTCTATAAGGGCCGGGATACGGCCCAGATCCCTGGGGTCGGGGAAAATGCGCCGCTCCTCGGGCAGGTTGAGCTCCGGCTTTATTTTGGAATACACCGTCCGCTCCATAAAGCCGCGGAAGCTCAAGGGATGGTCCATGGGGATCCACTGCATATCCTCGCCCAGGTACTCATCCATATTTATAAACCAACAGTTTTTAAGGCTGATATTCTCTGAATTTACAATATCCACAAAATAGGGGTACTGGCCCACCGGCCCCACGGGGCAGATGAACACGGTGCTTTTGCCCGCCTGGTTTCCGGCCTTTATCTCGTCGGCCATCTCCCGGGCTATCACCTGGAAGACCTGGGGCTTGTCCGGGTACACCTCCAGGGGGATCCTGGGGGAGGAGAGGAGCTGCTCTCTGTTATAGGAATAATATTCATGGCGCATGGCTGCTGTACCTCCTTTTTAACACAGGTCCAGGGGCCGCAGGCGCGACCCCTGGTGGGTTTTATTCTCACCGGTCTTTACCGGCGCTGCGGCACTTACTTTTGTATCTCCAGATACTCCTTGTAGACCATGCCCCAGATGTAGTTTTTAAGCTCGGTAAACCTGGGGAGCATCTTGGTCTCCTGGTTTCTGGGATAGGGTATGTCGATGTCGATAACTTCCTTTATGCGGCCGGGGCGGGCGCTCATGACCACCACGCGTGAGGCGAGGAGTATAGCCTCTTCCACATCGTGGGTTATGAAGAAGCAGGTCTTCTGCTCCTCCTCCCAGGTACGCAGCAGCTCGGTCTGGAGCTGGGTGCGGGTCTGGGCGTCCAGTGCGCCGAAGGGCTCGTCCATCAGGAGGATGGAGGGGTTCACGGCATAGGCCCGGGCGATGGCCACCCGCTGCTTCATACCGCCGGAGAGCTCCTTGGGATAGGCGTTCACAAACTTCTCCAGGCCGACCATTTTGATATACTTCATGGCGATGGCCTCCTGCTCCTCCGGGGGCAGCTTCTTTATCCGCAGGCCGAACTCCACGTTCTTTTTCACCGTGAGCCAGGGGAACAGGGCATACTGCTGGAAGACCACGCCCCTGTCGACGCCGGTACCCTCGACCTTTATGCCGTCTACCAGCACCTCGCCGCCGCTGGGCTCGTGCAGGCCGGCGATAATGTTCAGCAGGGTGGATTTGCCGCAGCCGGAGGGGCCGACCACGCATATGAACTCGTTGTTGTATATGTCCAGATCCACGCCGTTGAGCGCTACGGTCTTGCCGTTGCGGCCCTCGTATATTTTCTCAACGCCTTTTATACGGACCTTCGGCTCTGTCATATTTCTCGCTTCTCCTGCCATGAGGTCAGCCTCCTTTCAAAGAATTTGAGCACCTTTTCGGCCACCATGCCGATAATGCCCACCACGATGATATACAGCATCATGGCCTCCACGTCAAATGAGCTGCTCAGGGCCCTTATCCGCATACCGAGACCGGCGGCGGCTCCCGTGGATTCCGCCGCGATAAGCGTTGTCAGCGCTACGGATATGCCCAGGCGAATGGCGGTGATTATAAAGGGGGTGGTGGCGGGGAAGATGACCCTGACAAAGAGGATACTGTCGTTCGCGCCCAGGACCCGGGCGGCCTTTATAAGGGTCTCGTCCACGTTTATAACGCCCTGGAACACCGTTATGCAGATGGTGAGGAAGGTGGCAAGGCAGATGACAACTATCTGAGGAGCGCGGCCCACGCCCACGGCGATGACCACCAGGGGGACATAGGCAAGGGGCGGTATGTTGCGCACAAACTGTATCCAGGGCTCTACCACATAGCGGAAGGGCCGGTACCAGGCCATAAGAAAGGCCACGGGCACGCCTATCACAAAGCCCAGGAGAAAGCCGATACCGGCAGAGGTCAGGGAGCTTGCGATATCTCCCCAGAACACCCCTCTGTCCACCGCCATCTTTGTATAGGAACCGAACACCTCCGCCAGGGGAGGAAAGGCGCGGCCGGTTTTTTCACCGATGGACAGCAACGTCCACAGAGCCACGGCCACCGCGAGGGAGATCAGCAGCCAGGCCCAGTTGGGCACCTTGCTGACCCAGTCCGCTTTTTTCTTCTTCGTATTCACGACGGGCCTCCTAAAATCATTGTTCTTCCGGCGGGGCGCCTCTCTGTCGGGCCCCGGGCCGGAGCCGCGGGTGTGCTGCCCATATCCGTCCGTCCCCTCTTCCGCTTCCAGATCGAAGCCCCCGGCAGGCGGTTTGGATCTGGAAAAGGAAGAAGGATACACCGTCTATGGCGTGGGCCGGAAGAGGCCTCTTCCGGCGTTGTGGAAGGCGGCGGCCGCCGCCTTCCACGGGTCTGGGCAATTACTTGCCGGCCTCGGTCATAACGTCGGTGAGAACGAACTCCTCGGGGCTGAGGTTGCCCTCGGCCTCCAGAGCGCCGCCGGCGATGAAGGTGGCCTGCTGGTCGCCGTAGATACGGAGGACCTCACCGCTGCCCAGCATCTCGATGACCTGGGCGCTGGTCATCCAGGAGCCGTCGTAGCGCTGGCCGATGACGGTCTCAACGTCACTGGAGATGACGGCGGCAATGTAGCCGGCCACTTCCTCGGCGATAGCGTCGTCAGTGGTGGCGGCAGCGGCATAATCCATGCCCTTGTACATGGCGCGGACGAAGCGTACCATGGCGTCGTTGTTCTCGGCCGCCCACTTGGTGTTCACGACCCAGGAGCCGGGGGAGACCAGGGAAGCGAAGTCAACGTTGGAGCAGATGTCGGTGGCGTCCTCAGCCTCGGCCAGGATGGTCAGGGAGAAGGGGGACCAGGCGGCGACAGCGTCAACAGTGCCGGAGAGGGCGGCGGTGGTCAGGGCGGTGGAGTCCATGGACATTGCGTTCACATCGTCCATGGTCATGCCGGCGGACTCGAGAGCGACGGAAAGGATGGTCTCGGAGGAGGTGCCGGCGGCATAGCCGATGGTCTTGCCGGCCAGCTCTTCGATGGTCTTTATGCCCTTGAGGCCGATTATGCAGTCACCGTCGCCAAGGTGCTGAAGAAGCAGGACCTGAGCGTTGCCGGTGGAGCAGAGCTTGTGGGCGCCGGGCCCTATGTAGGAGATGTCGATGTTGCCGGACTCCATGGCGGCGATCTCAGTGGGGCCGTCCTCGAAGGGGATCATCTCGATGGTTATGCCCTCTTCGGCAAAGTAGCCCTTGGCCTCGGCGGTGGCGACTGCCCAAAGGGCGCCCCAGTTGGGCATGTAGGCCAGGCGCAGGGTTATGGGCTCGGCCTCGGCGGGAGCGTCGGCAGGGGCCTCGGTGGGCTCTTCAGCGGGAGCCTCGGTGGGCTCGGCAGCGGGGCTTCCGCCGCAGGCGGCCAGGGCAAACAGCATTACCAGGGCCAGGAGCAGAGAAAGGATCTTCTTCATGTTTGTTCCTCCATAAATTTTTGTTTTTTTACCTATATTGATCGACAGAGTCGATGAGGTACGGTTTTTTGTTCAGACCCCGCTCAGGTCGTCGTCCTTCATGCACAGATGGACGGCGCCGACCTTGAAGGTCTTGGGCAGGGCCAGAATGTTGGGGTTCGGGCCCACATACTTCTTCATGGCGTCCTCCAGGGCCTCCTCGAATGTGGCCCGGGTCTTCAGCCCCATGCCCCTGGCTATGCCGGGCTCCTGGGCGCCTACGATGTAGATGGCTGAGGTGTTCATCTCGGCGATATGGCCGCAGCTCATCATGGAGAAGCCGTGGAAGGGGTGGAAGGCGTTGCAGTAGCGGTATTTGCGGATATACTCCTCGTTTGTGGCAAAATACTCGCCGTAGCGGTCCATGTCCGGCAGAATGTTCATATAGTCGTGCTGGAACATTTCATAGAGCTCCCTCAGATAGGGCCAGCGCTCGTCGTGGAAGTAACCGTTGCAGATGGAGGAGCAGATGATAACGCAGTTCTCCTTCATGACCCGCTTGTGGCGTATCACCTGGGCGGAGAGGGCCTGCATCATCTGGATGGGGTTTGTGCCCATGCCGTTGCCATAGTGGAAGTTCTGGGGCATGCCGAACACCATCACGTCGTACTTCTTTTCCGCGAAGGGCACATAGGTTCGCAGGTTCGCCTCTTTCCAGCTCTCCGGCTGCATGTACTTGGCATAGCCGGAGTATATGGCGATCTGCCTTGAATAGGTGTCAAGCACGGCATCGCAGCAGAAGAAGGGATGGCCCATCTTCTCCTCCATGTGCATGCCTATCTCGTCAAACTTGGTGCGCATGAGGCTGTGGCCGGAGACGGGGGTGAAGTCCTGCCGGTGCATGACCTTGGGAACATGGTGACTGGCGATGGAGCGCCAGTGGGTTATGCCAGTAGCGCAGTGCTTGTAGCCGCCGGAATAGCCGCCGTAGGGGTTGCCCTGGGTGTGGCCGATGAGGATGGGGATATCGCAGTCAAAGACGTATTTGTTCATCAGCACCGGGTCGCCCCGGCCGGTCAGGCCCAGGTCCACCATGTGCTCATAGTCCTCGCTGTCGTGGCTGGTTATCTGGTTTGAATAGTAAAACTCGTTGAAGAGCTCCTCCCCCAGGATGGCCTTCATTTCGGGCACGGTGGCTCTGGGGTGCAGACCGTTCGATACGAGAAGGAGGATGTCCTTCTTCTCGACGCCCCCGGCATAGAGCTCGTCCAGGCAGGCCCGGATAGAGACCTTTCTGTGGCTCGTGGCCTGGGTGCCGCCCTTTACGATGTCGGGGATTATGAACACAACGCTCTTCCCCGGCGCGGCAAGCTCTCTAAGCGCCGGCATGCCAAGAGGATTTCTTATGCTCTCCAGCGTAGCCTTGTAGAGGCTGTCCCAGTCCTGGGGCAGGCAGGCGGGGTCCGCCACCGTCTCCCCGGGGATGAACACATCCGTGCTGTCGGGAAGCTCCGCGCTCATGAGGCCCTGGCCGTATTCAAAGTCTATCTTCATATCACGCTCTCCTTTATTCGCCCAGATACAGGCGGATTATCTCAAGATATTCCTCCGGGTAGAAACCTATCTCACCCTGGAAGCGGGTGAGGGCGATAAGTCCCCCGTCTATCTCCTCTATAGAGGCCAGCATTCCGGCGTTGTCCGCCTTCAGGCCGCCGCCGTAGACCACGTCCATTCCGCCGGTGCGCTCCTTCACGAAGCGGGCTATCTTGCTTATATAGTCCTTGTCGGCCGGGGTCTTGCCCGGGCCGATGGACCAGACCGGCTCATAGCCTATCACTATTTTGCTCTTGTCCGCGTCCTTCAGGCCGATGTCGAGCTGCTCGCCCAGGACCTCCTCCCAGCGGGGCTGCTCCTCGCTGGTCTCGCCTATGCAGTAGAGCACGGTGAGCCCGGCCTCCTGGGCCCGGAGTATCTCCT
>DBGBEC010000022.1:0-3682 GCA_048477415.1 Candidatus Limivicinus sp.
GACCTTCCCGCACCATCTGGCCCGTGTGATGCTTGCCGAGCAGGTGTACAGGGGCTTTAAAATAAACGAGGGTTCAAAATATCACAAATGAAACGAGGACAGCCATGGACAACAAGGAAGAGATCGTCTGGGGCCGGGAGCTGAGCGGAGAGCTGCTTCAGCGCTGGCCGAAAAAAGAAGGGGGCGAGCCCGAGACGCCCGCCTTTCTCTGCCGCTGCAAAACGAACGACATGTCCGACAAGCTGCGAGTCAACATGCTTGAGGCCTACGGCATACCCTGCCTTTGCATTTATCCCGGCGACGGGAGCTTCGGCAAGGTGGTGCTGGGTATGAGCGGCAGCGGCGTGGATATCTATGTACCTGAAAGTCTGCGGGAAGACGCGGAGGAATTATGCAAGGAGGAGAACAATGAGGAACTATAAAGAGGAGTATCAGCGCTGGCTTGACAGCCCCGCTCTCAGCGAGAGCGAGTGGGCGGAGCTAAACTCTATCGCGGGGGACGAGAAGGAGATAGAGAGCCGCTTTTTCGCGCCTCTTGACTTCGGAACTGCGGGTCTTCGCGGCACGATGAAGCTGGGCCTGCACCACATGAACGTCCACATTATCCGCCACGCCACCCAGGCCTTTGCCGACGTGATAAACGCCGAGGGTCCGGAGGCGGCGAGAAAGGGCATAGTTATCGCCAGGGACTGCCGCCTCAACGGCGAGGAGTTTTCAAAGGAGGCCGCCTGCGTCATGGCTGCAAACGGCATCCATGTCCGCATATTTGAGGATCTGCGCCCCACGCCGGAGCTGAGCTTTGCCGTGCTCCACTACAAGACGGCGGCGGGTCTCAATATCACCGCAAGCCACAACCCCAAGGAGTATAACGGCTATAAGGTCTACTGGTCCGACGGGGCCCAGCTCCCGCCCCAAAAGGCCGAGGCCATTGCCCGCCGCATGGCGGCGATCGACGTTTTCACCGGCTTCAAGACCTGCTCCTTTGAAGAGGCCCTGGCCGACGGCAGGATAGAGATACTGGGACAGGAGACCGACGAGGCCTTCCTCCAGTGCGTCCTGGCCCAGGCCATCGACAGGGAGGCTGTGAAGGCCGCCGCAGATGAGCTGAAGATCGTCTTCACCCCCTTCCACGGCTGCGGCCACAAGCTGGTGCCCGAGGCTTTGAAGCGCCTCGGCATAAAGCAGCTCTATCCTGTGCCGGAGCAGATGGTGATAGACGGCAGCTTCCCCACGGTGGCGAGCCCCAACCCGGAAAATCCGGAGGGCTTTTATCTGGCGGTGGAGCTTGCCCGCAAGGTGGGCAGCGACCTTATAATCGGCACCGACCCGGACGCCGACCGGATAGGCGTCATGGTCCGGGATGGGGACAAATATGTCAGCATAACAGGCAACCAGATGGGCGTCCTCCTGCTGGACTATGTGATAAACGCGAAAAAAAGCACCGGCACCATGCCGGAGCGGCCCGGCGCAATGAACAGCATCGTTACCACCGGCATGGCCAGAGTGGTGGCGGAGGAAAACGGCGTCCACTTCGAGGAGACCTTTACCGGCTTCAAGTTCATGGCTGAGCGGGTGTCCCAGTGGGAGGCCCAGGGCAGCTATAAGTATATCTTCGCCTTTGAAGAGAGCTACGGCTATATGATGGGCGACTATGTGCGGGATAAGGACGCGGTCACTGCCGCTATGATGGTGGCGGAGATGGCGGCCCACTACCAGCTCAAGGGCATGACCCTCCTTGACGCGGTGAACGCGCTGTACGAAAAATACGGCTGGTTTGCCGAGAAGACCATAAATCTCGTTATGCCCGGCCTTGACGGGCTTCAGAAGATGAAGGCCCTTATGGACGGCCTCCGCTCCGCCCCGCCGGAGGAGATAGCCGGGGAGCGGGTCATCCGCCTGCGGGACTATCTGGACGGCAGCGTCTCCGTGACGGGCCTGGGCAAGGTGGACAAGACCCCCATGTCAGGCTCCAACGTCCTGTACTTTGAACTGGCCGACGGCAGCAGCTTCATAATCCGCCCCTCCGGCACAGAGCCCAAGGTGAAGGTGTATATCCTGGCCCGGGGCAGCAGCCGGGAGGACTGCGCCGGCCGTGTGGAGAAATACAGCGGATACGCCGAGGCTTTGGGCAAATGAAGACCCTGCCTGACCTGTTTCTTACCTTCGCCCGGGTAGGTCTTGTGACCTTCGGCGGAGGCTATGCCATGATCCCCATTTTAGAGAGGGAGCTTGTGGAAAAAAAGGGCTGGACCAGCCGGGAAGAGCTTATGGACTATTACGCCGTGGGCCAATGTACCCCCGGCATAATCGCCGTGAACACGGCCACCTTCATCGGCCAGAAGCTTGCGGGGACGATGGGGGGGATCGTCGCCACCCTGGGGATGGTTTTCCCCTCCCTGGTGATAATCTGCGTGATAGCCGGGGTGCTCACGAATTTCGCCGAGCTTCCAGCGGTGAAAAGCGCCTTTGCCGGGATAAGGGTCTGCGTCTGCGTGCTGATATTCAACGCTGTTTTGAAGCTCTGGAAGGACGCGGTGCCGGACAAGGGGGCCCTGGTCCTCTGCCTCGCGGTTTTTTTCCTCTCTGTGTTTTTTGACATTTCCCCGGTCATATTCGTCATCCTCTGCGCCGCCGGGGGCATAGTTCTGAGCGCTGCGGGGGTGCGTGGGAAATGATATATCTGCGGCTCTTTTACGAATTTTTCAAGACCGGGCTGTTTTCAGTGGGCGGAGGCATGGCCACCCTGCCCTTCCTCTACAGCATGTCCGATTCTACAGGCTGGTTCAGCCACAGCCAGCTTGCCGACATGATAGCTGTGTCCGAGTCTACCCCGGGCCCCATCGGGGTGAATATGGCCACCTATGTCGGTTTCAGCACCGCCGGGATACCAGGCGCCGTCGTCGCCACTCTGGGGCTCGTCGCCCCCTCCATAATCATCATCCTCATCATCGCCCGGGTGCTTCAGGCCTTCCGCCAGAATAAATATGTGGACGCGGCCTTCTATGGCCTGCGCCCCTGCTCCGTGGGCCTTATCGCCGCGGCGGGGGTGCTGGTGGTGAAGATAGCCCTCTTCAATGTGGAGAGCTTTGCCGCCAGCGGTGTGCTTATGGAGCTGTTCGATCTCAAGGCCCTGGCCCTGGCGGCTGTTCTCCTGCTGCTCACCCGCTGGATAAGCTTCACAAAGAAGCTGCACCCTGTGTTTTTCATCCTGGCCTCCGCCGCTGTGGGGGTGCTGTTCTCGTTTTAGAAGAACAGCAGCGCCCCTGTGTATGCCAGCAGCGCCCCGGCAGCAGCGCTTATCAGGCGCCCCGCGAAGTGCGGGGCGCTTTTTATGTCTGTGTCCGCTATTAGAGACAGGGTCTGAAAGTGTACGCTTATCCCGCCCCAGCCCAAAAGCCCTGCCGCCAGGGCCAGGTTCCCGGGGCCCGGAGCCAGGCCCTTCATCACGCCTACAGCGCTGCCCAACTCAAAAAAACCGGTGAGCAGGGCCCGGGCCCAGTGGATCTCAGCCCCCGTAGCCCCGTTTATCAAAAGGGATAGCCTGGAAAAAAGGCCCAGAGCCTCCAAAAGCCCGGTGAACACCGTGAAGCACACCACAAAACCGCAGACCTTCAGAATGGCGGCCAGCCCCTGGCTCACCGCCTCCGGCAGAGCGGCGGAAAAGGGGAGCGGGGGCGTCGGC
>DBGBEC010000023.1:0-2452 GCA_048477415.1 Candidatus Limivicinus sp.
GACAGGAACGGAGGAGCTGCGGTAGAATCCCATCAAGAAGAGAACGTTCTCAATAAGAACGGTGTGGGTGATGGCTTTTGAAAGGTAGCAATGTTACGATAGCCGACGTGGCCAGGCTCGCGGGGGTGTCCACTGCAACAGTGGGCCGGGTGGTCGGCAGCTATGGCGCGGTGAACCCGAGGACCAGAGAGCGGGTGCTGGCCGCTATCGGGCAGCTTGGCTATTCGCCCAATGTGGTGGCCCAGGGGCTGCGCTCGAAGAAAACAAAGACCATCGCGGTCATTATCGGCTCAGTGTCCAACAGCTTTTTTGCAAATATGGTCAGCGCCATTGAAAACGAGGCGGCAGAGCATGGCTATAACGTCATTATCTGCAACACTAATGAGGACCCGGAGATCGAGCGCAAGCACATAAAAAACCTGCAAAACCGAATGATAGACGGAATAATCCTCTCCTCCGCCTATACCACGGACACGGCGAAGGATCTAAGGGAGAAGGAGATATATTCAAGCGGGGTGCCCATCGTTATGGTCGACCGGCGTGTGGAAGGGCTTGAGCTGGAAGTGATAGAGAGCGACAATTTCAGCGCCGGATACAGGACCACCAACTACCTTATAGCTCTGGGCCACAGGAAGATCGGCATTCTCGGCACGGGGAACTATTCAACGATAAACGACCGTATCGCCGGATACCGCAAGGCACTGGGCGACAGAAAGATCGAGTTCGCCCCCAGGAGGGTGCTGACCACCTACCGCATGCGCAACCAGTACAACGAGGCGGAGATCGCCAACTATTTTCTCGCCAACAGGGACCTTACGGCCATAATGCTGCTGAACAACAGCCTGGCGGAGGCGGTGCTCCTGCACCTGAAGGGGCTCGGCATACGCAGCCCGGAGGATCTGTCGATAGTTTGCTGGGACGACGCGGGGATGAACAAGCTTCTGGGGCTGACCACTGTGCTCCAGTTTCCGGAGGAGATAGGCCGGGAGGCGGCAAGGCGGGTCATCGGACAGATCGAGAAGCGCCCCCTTCCGGGTGAAAAGATAAACCTTATAGGCACGGAAATGAAAATTCGCAGTTCATGCAGACCTCTCTGATACAGAGAGGCCGCATGCAACTGCAAGATATTTCCACAAAATTGAGAACGTTCTCAAATGAGACGGTTTTCATAAACGACGAAAAGGAGATAAAATTATGGATCTGATAATGGGCATGAACAGCGGCTCTTCTTTTGACGGGATCGATGTTGTGCTGGCTGAGACTGAAATGGCGGCGGACGGTTTTCCCAAGGCGCCGAAGTTTATATGCGGAGGCTCCTATGAATGGCCGGAGGAGGTCAGAAAGATCGTTACGGAGGCCTTTGAGAACAAGGTGGACATGGTGGGGCTGAACCGGCTCAACTATATCTGCGGAGCGGTATTTGCCGAAAAAGCCGCCCAGTTCATGAAAGAGAACGATATCGATCCCCTTGATATAAAGGTGCTGGGCCTTGATACGCAGACCATTTATCAGGAGCAGCCGGACCACAAGGCCATTGCGGAGATGTCCGAGCAGGAGAAGGCCGACTGGCCGGGCAGGTGGCTGTCGAAAAAGTTCCCCGCCGGGACCCAGATGGGGGATACCTCCGTTATCGCGAACCTGACCAATATCGACACTGTCACCCATTTCCGCCCGGCGGACCACACCTTCGGCGGCGCTGCGGCCCCGCTCATGCCCTATCTGGATTACATACTGTTCAGGGGGATTGAGCACCCCACGATGACGCTGAACATCGGCGGCATAGCGAACCTCCATGTGGCCTGCTCCGACAGAAGCAGGATGTTCGGCTTTGACACCGGCCCGGGCAACGTGGTATCGAACTATATGTGCCGCGAGCTCTTCGGCGTGGAGTACGACAAGGACGGCCTCATAGCCTCCAAGGGGAAGGTGAACGAGAAACTGCTGGATTATTTTATGCAGCACCCCTTCTTCGACCGGCCTGTGCCCCGTTCCGGCTGGATAGCGGATTACAACGCCGAGTATATATCCGCTACCATCGACAAGTTCAGCTACCTCCACAAGGAGGATATCCTGGCCACAGCCTGCGCCTTCACCGCGGCGGCCATCGTGCGCAGCATGAACGACAACGTGGCGCCCGAGGTCATAAGGGCCACAAAGAAAATGTACTGTTCCGGCGGCGGAGTGAAAAACCCCCAGATAATGAAGGAACTGAAGGCCAGAATGCCCGGCGGCATCGACGTTACCACCTCTGCGGAGATCGGGATACCCCCCGAGTACAAGGAGGCTGTGAAGTTTGCCACCATAGCCTATTCCACGATAAACCGGGTGCCCGGCAATATTCCCGCCGCCGGACACGCTTCCCAATATGCGATCCTGGGCAAGATAGCTCTGGCACCCAGAAATATCGCGGGCGGGGCGGATCTTGTGAGATGAAGCTACAGCCGATAATGAC
>DBGBEC010000024.1:0-2065 GCA_048477415.1 Candidatus Limivicinus sp.
CAGGTACAGGGCGCAGGTGAAGAAATAGCTGAAGCCACGGCCCACAAAGCTGCCCATGTCAAAAAGCCCCTCGCTCTTGGAGATGCCCATGGCGGCTATGCCCAGCAGCGGCAGGCCCACCCCCGTAAGGCAGAAGCCTATCACAGCCGGCCACATGGCCGCGCCCGCGTTCTGACCCATGCTCACGGGGAAGATGAGGTTTCCCGCCCCGAAGAACATGCCGAAGAGCATGGAGGCCAGGAAGACATATTCCTTGGCCTTTAGTTTTCTGTCCATCTTTTTTCCTCCCAAAACAAGCTGTATGCCGACCGCTCTCCTGCGGTCGGCATACATTATAAATGCTTTTCCCTGTTTTGAGAAGGGGGTTTTTGCCTTTGCCCGGGCCAGATCAGCTCCAATTTCCGCTTACTCCGTCCGGGGCGTCAGACTCGCCCTTAAAGCCCCGGTCGTTCCGGGGGCAGTCCTCTGCCCGCCGGTCCTTCCCGGTCTCCACCGGCGGCGCCTGCCGCTGCTTCTTCTTTTTTGACATGCCGAGCCTCCTTTTTCGGTTTCTGCCTGTATTATTCCCCAACATCCCCGGATAAATGCCCCGGGAGGAAAATTTTTCTCCCGGCGACAGGAGCCCGTCGGCGTTTTACTACACCGCGGCCAGGCAGGCCCAGTGGATAAGGCCGTATATAACGCTGGCCGAAACGCCGTATACTATCACGGGCCCGGCGATGACGAACATTTTTGCCGCGGTGCCGGTTATAAGGCCCTCGGTCTTGAATTCCAGAGCCGGGGCTACCACGGCGTTCGCGAAACCTGTTATGGGGACGAGGGTCCCGGCTCCGGCCTGCTTTGCCAGATCGTCATAGCAGCCCAGACCCGTGAGCGCCGCGCCTATGAACACCAAAACGATGGAGCCGGCCCCGGAGGCCTGGTCCGCCTCCAGACCCATGCCCTGGAAAACGTTTATGATGAGCTGGCCCAGGCAGCATATGGCCCCGCCGGTCAGAAAGGCCATGGCCAGGTTTTTCCCCACCCGGGACCTGGGAGCGTGACGCTGAGTATAGTCTTTATACTCCTGATTTGTCATTTTCACGGTGCGTTCCTCCTGTAAAGTATCTGCTGGATATGGACGATGGCCGGCCGCAAAGACCGGCAGGGCCCCGATAGCGCTTTGTTCTATATGATTTGCCTGAAAAACGGAAAATATTCCTTGACTTTGGAACGGGGATGAATTATAATGTCCAGGCTGACAATTTTATATGCCTTTCTCGAGCAGATACGGAGATGTCGCGTAGTTGGTCGAGCGCGCACGATTGGAAATCGTGTAAACCCCAAAAGGGTTTCGAGAGTTCGAATCTCTCCATCTCCGCCACACCGGAGCAAGGTCCGCCTTGCTCCGGTGTTTTATAATGCCGCTCAGAGTTGAGGGGGGATGTCTCAATGAACATGAAAAAAGAAGGTGGGTATATGTGGTTAGTGTTTGCCGTGGGCTCCGCGGTATTTGCCGCTTTGACCTCTATACTGGCAAAGGTCGGCATTGAGGGGGTCAACTCAAACTTGGCTACCGCTATCAGGACGGGGGTGGTGCTCCTTCTCGCCTGGGGCATGGTCTTCCTGACCGACGCACAGGCCGGGCTCTCCGCCATCAGCGGGAAAAGCTGGCTGTTCCTTGTCCTGTCGGGACTTGCTACAGGGGCCTCCTGGCTCTGTTATTACAGGGCGCTCCAGATAGGCGAGGCCTCAAAAGTGGTGCCGATCGATAAACTGAGCGTGGTGATCACGCTTATCCTTGCGTTCGTTTTCCTCCACGAGCAGTTCACCTGGAGATCTGCCGTCGGCTGCCTGCTCATAAGCGCGGGCACCCTGTTCATGGTCCTGTGACGGGGTGTTTTTGACGCCGCGATCCCTCCGTAGGATCCTTCCTCCTTATCCAAATCAAAGCCGCTTTGCCGGGCTTTGATTTGGGGATACGGGGAGGCTTTGCCGCGGCGCATGAAGTTTCATGCCTTGACGGGGCGGGGGCTTTGTATTAAAATCATCCCATCGACAACAGACCGGCCTGGGGGCCGGCGGA
>DBGBEC010000025.1:0-4688 GCA_048477415.1 Candidatus Limivicinus sp.
CCACGAGGTCGACTCCTCTGAGATGGCCTTCAAGATATGCGGCAGCATGGCCTTTAAAGAGGCCTGCCAGAAGGCGGGCCCCACCCTGCTTGAGCCTATTATGAAGGTCGTCGTCACCGCTCCCGACGAGTATATGGGCGATGTTATGGGCGATATCAACGCCCGCCGCGGCCAGATAGTCGGAACGGATATCAGAAACGGCGCTGCCATAATCGAGAGCAGCGTCCCCCTTTCCACCATGTTCGGCTACGCGACCGATCTGCGCAGCAAGACCCAGGGCCGTGCCACCTACAGCATGGAGCCCAGCCACTTCGTCGAGCTGCCCAAGAATTTGCAGGAATCCCTTGTGAACGGAAACAAGGGCTTCAGTAAATAAGTAAATTCCACCAACAACAATCCAATTCTTTATTCAGGAGGATATTCTAATGGCTAAACAGATGTTTAACAGATCCAAGCCCCATGTCAACATCGGCACCATCGGCCACATCGACCACGGCAAGACCACCCTGACCGCCGCCATCACCAAGTACCTGGCTCTCCAGGGCGGCGCTGAGTACACCGACTACTCTTCCATCGACAAGGCCCCCGAAGAGAGAGAGCGCGGCATCACCATCAACACCTCCCACGTCGAGTACGAGACCGCCAGCCGTCACTACGCTCACGTTGACTGCCCGGGCCACGCCGACTATATCAAGAACATGATCACCGGCGCTGCTCAGATGGACGGCGCTATCCTGGTCATCGCCGCCTCCGACGGCCCCATGGCCCAGACCCGCGAGCACCTTCTGCTTGCCCGTCAGGTCAACGTGCCCTCCATCCTGGTCTTCCTCAACAAGTGCGACCAGGTCGACGATGAAGAGCTGCTTGAGCTGGTCGAGATGGAAGTCCGCGAGCTGCTCGACTTCTACGGCTTCCCTGGCGACGACACCCCCATCGTCCGCGGCTCTGCCCTGAACGCCCTGACCTGCGAGTCCAACGACCCCAACGCCGCTGACTACGCCTGCATCAAGGAGCTCATGGACGCTGTTGACAGCTGGATCCCCACCCCCGACCGCAAGGCCGACCAGCCCTTCCTTATGCCCATCGAGGACGTGTTCACCATCTCCGGCCGCGGCACTGTCGTTACCGGCCGTGTTGAGCGTGGCCGCGTGAAGATCGGCGACAAGGTCGAGATCGTTGGTCTGAAGGAAGAGAGCACCGAGACCACCGTTACCGGCACCGAGATGTTCCACAAGACCCTGGAGTACGCCGAGGCCGGCGACAACGTGGGCTGCCTGCTCCGCGGTATCGACAAGAAGTCTGTTGAGCGCGGCCAGGTCCTTGCCGCTCCCAAGACCATCCACCCCCACACCAAGTTCAAGGGTCAGGTCTACGTCCTGTCCAAGGACGAGGGCGGCCGTCACACCCCCTTCTTTAACAACTACCGTCCCCAGTTCTACTTCCGTACCACCGACGTTACCGGCGTCATCAACCTCCCCGAGGGCGTTGAGATGTGCATGCCCGGCGACAACGTTGACATGGATGTCGAGCTGATCACCCCCATCGCCATCGAGACCGGTCTCCGCTTCGCTATCCGCGAGGGCGGCCGTACAGTCGGCTCCGGCGTTGTTATCGGTATCAACGAGTAATTTATAGCAAAACAATAAGAAAGCCATGGCGCATAAGCGCCGTGGCTTTCTTATTGTTTTCTTCAAATGTATCAGGCTGTTTTTGGTTCCTTACCGGTTTCATGCCTCAGGGCCGCTTTGCCCTCAGCGTATTTTTGATAGCCGGAGGATACCTTTTCCCTGTTCATAAGGGTCATGGGTATAAGGATAAGCATACATACGAGGGTGCCGGGCCAGAGAGGAGCCACCCCAAGGGGGTTCCCAATGAAAAACCACAGGGCCGCTACCGCTCCGCCGCCCAGCATGGACCAGAAGGCTGAACGCCCGTCTACCCTGGGCCATACAATGGCCGCCAGCAGGACGATCCCCACGATGGAACGTATCTGAAACGCGCCCAGCATGTTGTCAAGGATCGAGCCGCCGTTCTGGCCTATCCAGGTCCCCAAAATACCCGCCGCCGCAATGACTAAATAGGAGAAACGGAGCTGCTGCTTCTCGTTGGCCCCCGGGCGGATGGTGGTGAGATACAGGTCCTTCGTCATGGTGCCGGACACTACGAGCAGCAGTGTCGGCCCAGTGGACCAGATCGCCGCGATTATCGCCATGCTGAGAATGCCGCTGTAAACCGGGCCCAGGTGGTTGGCCATCTGGAACAGGGCCCCCCTGGCACTTATCTCGGGCAGAGCTATCTTCGCGCATATGCCGATGACGGCGGGCATGAGGGCGAAGGGGATGACAAGAAGCGCTGCCAGGGCAATGCCGCCGTTGGCGCTTTTCTCTGACCTTGCGCCGAAGAGAGCGCTTGTGACATTGGAGGACGCCAGGAAGGAGATAGCCGTTCCCAGAGCATTTGCCAGCGTGTTCATGGGCCTGTCCCCAATGACGGAGAAGTAGCTCTCAGGTACGCCCCCCTTTAAAGCCTCCGTCCCCCCGATGGAGCCGACAGAGACGAGCATAACTATCAAAACGCCGAGAAACATCACCGCCGTGTGTACAACGCCCATCCATGAGATACCAAACATCCCCCCTACGATGGCCACGGCGATAAAGAAAAAGGTTATGAGCCAGGTCGCCAGGGTCTCGTCTATGCCGAGCAGGGGCCCCAGTATCGTAGCCGCCGCCGGAGCCTGGGAGGAATAAAGGATAATATATACGAGGGCCACAATAAACATCATCAGCACCCGTACCCGGCGGCCGAACATGACCGCGTAGGCCTCGGGTATGGTCATCGCTCCGTATTTTACCGCCATGGCCCGGTAGAATTTGGAAACAGTGAATATAACGAGGAAACAGCCGATAGCCATGCCCCAGTTTGCCCAGACTGCGTTGGACAAGCCGCCGCTGAAGGCGTTGGCCGCGTTGCCAATGGTGCCGGAGCCTGCGATTATCTCTGAAAAGAGCAGCGCGGCGACCACTATCGTGGGCATGGAGCGGCTGGCGGTGTAAAAGGCTTTTGTGTTGTTGCGGGCTTTCTTTGTGAAATATATGGAAACTGCCGCTGTGAGCAGCAGATAGGAGACGATCATGGTAATTTGTATCATCTTTTACTCCTCTTGTCTTTTCGTGGGCTCTCCGCCGCCTTGGGGCGGCGGAGAGCAGGGGTACGCGCGTTTTGGTCCGGCTCAGACCTTTCTTATCACACCGCTTTCATAGAGCCTGGCGATCTCATCCTCGCCATAGCCGATGTCGCCTAAGATGTCCTCGTTGTCCATGCCGATGGTGGGGCAGCCCCTCCATATCCTGCCGGGATTGTTCGCTACCTTGGGCACGAGAGCTATGCCCTTGAGCCTTCTGCCGTCCACAGCGTCCCACTCTTTTATGGTGCTGCGGGCGGAGTAGTGGGGGTGATTTTCGGTCATTTCATAGGTCATGACCCGGCTGCACGGTACACCGATGGAGCAGAGTATCTTCTCGACGTCCTCAGCCGTGTTATTGTCACACATTTCCTGCACATGCTTTTCCAGCAGCTCGCCGCCGGGAGTGCCGACCTTGGCGAAATTCTGCGTGGCGGGGAAGGGCTCCACGCCAAACTCGTAACCGAACAGCTTCAGCCCCTTTTTCATTACGCCCGCGCCCAGGAACATCAGGTAGACATAGTTGCCGTCTTTGCACTTGTAGGTGCCCCAGCAGGCGGTCACGTCGTTGTGTGCGCCCACAGGGCCGGTGGGAACGTTCCTGTTGTAATAATCCATGGGCCGCTGATTCTGGAAACGGATAGCCATTTCATACTGGGCGATGTCAAAGCTCTCGCCCTTGCCGGTCTTTTCCGCCCAGCGCAGAGCGGCAAGGATATTGGCCAGGCCGCTCAGACCGGCCAGATAATCGGTGGGTATCTCCCTCCCGGGCAGCGGCTCCCGGTCTGCAAAGCCCTGCATCGCCATGCTGCACGAGAAAGCCTGACATACCGGGTCATAGCAGCCGCGGTTTACATAATCCGGGTCGCCGCTCTGGCCGTAGCCGGAGTAATGGGCGATGACAAGGCGGGGATTCCAGGACCATAGCACTTCATCGCTCAGCCCCCACTTCTGATAAGTACCGCCTTTGGACGACTCGATAAAGATATCGGCGTCGCTCAAAAGCTTTTTAAGGATCTCCCGGCCCTCGGGGGAGGGAATGTCAAAGGAGATGTTGCGCATGTTCTTCCGGTCGCACTCAGCGCCCATGCCGCCCTTGCCCCGGTTGGTATCGGGGGACTTGGTGCTCTCTATCCATATGACGTCGGCGCCCATTTCCGCCATAAGAGAGGCGGCGATAGGGCCGGCCACAACAGTGGAGGCGTGGACGACTTTTACGCCGCGCAGCATACCGAATTCGGGGACATCAGATCTTTTTGCCATTATATAGCACCTCTTTCATGTTTTTTGGACGGCCATACCGCTCCCGCAGGGGCGGTATGGCTCAGCTTGTCAAAAAGGCCGTTGGGCTTTTTCGTCAAGCTTTAGCCGCCACATTTTTTGTGAAAGCGTTATATCACAAAAAATCTCGCTTTACTCGGCAAACGCCTGATAAATCAGGCTTATTGCTGGCGGTTATTGGAATACGAGGCGGGCCTGCGGCCCCCTCGTGCTCCCCCGCTTTGCC
>DBGBEC010000026.1:0-3922 GCA_048477415.1 Candidatus Limivicinus sp.
GAACGAGAACCGCAGCACGGTGAACCCGGTGCTGGCCCTTATCCCCCTGGCGGTCATCATAATCGTCCTGAATGTGCTGAAGCTGGATGTGCTCATCGCCGTGCTCTGCGGCATCGTCGCGGCCTATGCCCTTTTCTGGAAGCGCATAGACAACAAGCTCGACACCTTCGTCATCGGCACCCAGAACGGTGTGAACGCCACCATGGGCACCGCCCCCATAGTGGGTCTTGGCAACGTGGCGAAGCTCACCCCCTTCTTCCAGACCGCCATCAACGCCACTCTCAACATGAAGGGCAATCCCCTGGTGTCCTGGGCCCTTGGCTGCACGGTCATCACCGCTCTTGTGGGCTCCGGCTCCGGCGGCGCTATGCTCTCCTGCGAGCTGCTGGCCGAGCAGTATCTGGCCATGGGCCTGAACCCCGAGATCCTGCACCGCATATGCACCTGCGCCGTCGTCGTGTTCGACTCGCTGCCCTGGAACGGCGTCATGTGCACCATGCTGGCCGTCTGCGACCTGAGTCATAAGGACGGCTATGGCGACCTGTTCATGGTCTCCGTGGTGTGCAACGGCCTGGGGCTCATCCTCTGCACCATGCTGGGCGTTATGCTGTACTGATATATAAACACAAAAAATGTTTTGCTTTCTGCCCGGAACGCCTGAAAGAGCGTTCCGGGGCGGATAAAAATACAAATCAAACAGGAGGAACTATGGCAAGATTTGAAGGTAAGATCGTCCTTATCACCGGCGGAGCCAACGGCCTTGGCCGGGGCATGGCCGAGCGCTATCTGAAAGAGGGAGCGAAAGTCGCCATCTTCGATATCGAGGACGACACGATGGAGCAGGTATACGCGGGCGTGGAGAACGTGCTCTGCCTACACTGCGACGTTAGAGACTATGACCAGGTCCAGAGCGCTGTAAAGCGGGTCATCGAGCACTATGGACACATCGACATCCTTATGAACAACGCCGGCATAGTGCACCGGGCAAGCTTCCTGGACTGCTCCCGGGAGGGCTGGCTGGACGTTATGGCCACGAACCTCAACGGCGTTTTCTATGTGGGCCAGGCCGTGGCCCGCAGCATGGTGGAGAAGGGGATAAAGGGCAAGATCGTCAACACCAGCTCCAACAGCGCGAGAAAGACCCTGACCAATATCACGCCCTACGGCCCGTCAAAGGCGGCGGTGTCCATGCTGACCCAGGTGATGGCCCTTGAGCTGGCCCAGCACGGTATCCATGTGAACGCCGTTGCCCCCGGCACCACGAAGACCCGCATTGCCGCCGGGACCATGAACGACCCGGTCCGCAGCGCGAACTTCCTGAAGAAAATGCCCTTCGGCCGCTACGGCGAGATCGAGGAGATGGTCAATGTGGCCCTGTTCCTGGCCTCAGACGAGGCCTCCTTCATCACCGGCGAGACCATATACGAAGAAGGCGGCTTCAGCCTGACCTGAGCCAAGGGGGGGGAATACACAGATGATCTCCTGCGTTACGCTGCTGCTGAAGAGGCCGGAACTGTCCCAGGAGGAGTTTCACAGCCGCTGGGAGCGGGAACATGGGCCGCTGTACCTGGCGGTCCCCGGCCTGTCCGGCTATGAGCAGAACGCTGTCTTCCTGAAAGAGAAGGGGGATGCCTCCTCGGAGCTTGTAAGAGCTGACGGTTTTTCCATAGAGCGCTATGAAACGCTGCACGAGTATAACAAGGCCGTCGGCTCGCGGGAATACAGGGCGCTGGAAGAGGACAGGCGTTCCTTTGCCGGGCGTGTTGAGAGCTATGTCTGCCTTGAAAATGTGTCTATCCCATATGCCGGGACGGGCGCCGTCAGGAAAAAGATCAGCCTTCTGGGCCGGACGGAGAGCAGGGTGTCCTTTGAGGATTTCACCCGGGAGTGGCTGGTGATCCACTCGGGCTGCATGGCCAGAATGCCCCGTGATATCTTCTTCGGCTATAACCAGCACCTGGTCATAGACCGGTACATAGACGGGGTCCACGCCCCGTATGAGGCGCTGCCCACAGACGGTCTTCTGGAGCTGTATTACAGCGAGAGCGAGGCCGTGGCCAAGGCCTTCGCCACCACGACCGAGGGGCGGATGACCGTTTCCCACAGAAAAGAGTTTATGTCCCGCGTAGACCCATTCCAGGTGAACTATGTAAAGTTCAAATAAAAGCGAGCCCCTAAAAAAAGAGAAAAGAAAGAAAAAAAGAGAGGTTTTTTCCCATGGGTGTCCTTATAGCTTTTGCCGTAATGGTAGTTTTGGTTTGGAAAAAAGTCCCCCTTGCGCTTTCCGGCGTTATTGCCGCTGTCGTAATGTGTGTGCTCAGCGGGCTGCCCCTGCTGCCGACGATGAAGAATGAATTCATGCAGAGCGTGGCGGGATTTATATCTTCCTGGTTCCTGCTGTTCCTGCTCTGCGCCATCTATGCCGCGGCTATGGACGCTTCCGGCGCGGCCCACTCCCTTGGTAAATGGATATCCTCCAAGCTGGGTGCGAGGTATGCCATCTGGGGCGTCAGCCTTGCGGCCTTTGTGCTGACCTATGGCGGCATCTCCTGCTTTGTCATCGTTTTCTGCATGTATCCCATCGCCCTGGTCATCTTCCAGGAGGCCAATATCGGCCGCCGCTATATCCCCGCGGCCATCGCCGCCGGCGCTTTCCTTTCACCCAACACCCTTATCGGCTCTCCCGCCGTCTGCAACCTCATCCCCATGGAGGGCCTGGGCACCACTCCCATGGCCGCCCCCATGGTCAGTATCATCGGCAGTATCGGCCTCTATGTGATCGCAAATGTCTACCTTCTGCTCATGGTCAGAAGAGACCGGAAGAAGGGAATAGGCTTTGTCGTCACTGACAAGATACAGAAGATAATGAACGAGAACATGAAGCGGACGACCGTCAGCCCCCTGCTGGCTGTTATCCCACTTGCCGTCATTATCATCACCCTGAACGTGCTGAAGCTGGATGTGCTCATTGCCGTGCTCTGCGGCATCGTCGCCGCCTACGCCCTCTTCTGGAAGCGTATAGACAACAAGCTGGAGACCCTTGTCTCCGGTACTCAGTCCGGTATCAACTCCGTTATGACCGTCTCTCCCGCTGTGGGTCTTGGCGGCATCGCGAAGCTCACTCCCGTATTTACCAGCGTTGTCAACTGGGTCACTACCATGAAGGGCTCTCCCCTGACCTCCTGGGCCATCGCCACGGCTGTCCTGTCCTTCGCGTGCAGCTCCGGCTCCGCCGCCCAGTCGATGATGAATGACATGCTGGCCTCCACCTATCTGGGCATGGGCTGCGATCCGGAGATACTCCACCGTATCACCACCTTCGTCATCCTCGGCACCAGCAGCACCCCCTGGAACGGCACCTACTGCCTGACCATGACCGCCTGCGACCTCACCCACAAGGAAGCCTACCCCGTCCTCTTCCTGACAACCTTCATCCCCTGCGTGATAGGCTCCATCTTCGCCGTCGTAATGGGAATACTCTTCTATTGATCATACCGAACACCTAAAAAACAGCCGCCCACCCGGGCGGCTGTTTTTTTTCTCTGTTCTGCCCAGCAGATACTCGGGGCTCACCCCAAGCTCCCCGGCCAGCAGCTCCAGCTCCCGTCCGCTTCGCACATAGCCTCCCTTGCGCAAAGGGAGGTGGCACGGCGTGAGCCGTGACGGAGGGATCGCGAGACGGTACAAGCGGAATAAGCAGATGATCCCTTTTGCGAAGCGTCTGCTAAAAGAAATGTCAATTCCATGCTGCCTGAATAACGATCCCTCAGTCAGCCTGGCGGCTGACAGCTCCCTTTACGCAAGGGAGCCAAGGGGGCTGGGTGCCTCGTGCTTCGGGCTGGAAGTCTCCGGCCCCTGCCGCAACTCCTTTCCGGCTCTCAGGTTCTGTGCATTACCCACAAACATGGGTGACTAAAACTGT
>DBGBEC010000027.1:0-2335 GCA_048477415.1 Candidatus Limivicinus sp.
AAGGTCTATGTCACAAGGCAGACCGTTTCCAATTGGGAAACGGGGAAAAGTTATCCCGATATACACAGCCTCCTTCTGCTCAGCACGGTTTTTCAGATATCTCTTGACACATTGATCAAAGGAGATATTGAGAAAATGAAAACTGACATCAACGGAGAAAACATCAGGCGCTTTGACAGGCTGGCCCTGGCCTATGGGATCTGCTTTGCTGTGATGGTCCTGGCCTTTGTGCCGCTGCTGCGCTTTTTCGGCGGCTGGGGCCTGGCGGCGGAGCTTGTGCTCATGGCCGTAGCGCTTATACTGTCCATACGGCTCGAAAGACTTAAAAAGGAATACGACATCCAGACCTATCGGGAGATAGTCGCCTTTAGCAACGGCCAATCTCTGGACGAGATAAGCCGCCAGCGTGAGATCGGCAAGCGCCCCTATCAAAAAATCCTTCTGACCGCCGCCAGCGCCCTCTCAGGCTTCCTGGCAGCCTGGATACTTATGTACTAAGACACGAAGCACCCAGCCCCCCTTGGCTTGGCTCCCTCATCGAGGGAGCTGTCGGCGGAGCCGACTGAGGGAGTTGCGGCGGCGTCAGAAGAAACGGACTGCATTCCGCTTGTGGCCTTTGCCCCAAGCTGCATATCCGTCCGCTCCTTCTTCCTTTCCGGCTCAAACCCACTCCGTTGGGCTTTGAGCCGGTGATACGGGGAGAATTGCCAGACCGAGACACGAGGCTTCCAGCCCCCATAGGCTCCCTCCTCGAGGGAGCTGTCAGCGAAGCTGACTGAGGGAGTTGCGGCTGTAGCTGCACAACTGCCAGACCGAAACACGACGCTTACGACCCTGCCGCCCTTACCACCCTCTCGCAAGCCATAACTGCGTCAAAACTCCCTCCGTCACGGCTTGCGCCGTGCCACCTCCCTCGAGGAGGGAGGCTAAGGCGAAGCGGAATGCAGTCAGCCCCCTCAAAAATGAAAAATTATACGGTGGACTATGGATATTATGAAAGACCCCGGTTACAGCCCGGATATAGACGCACTGGAAGAGTATATCGAAAATCCCCTCTTCCGTGAGTTTTTTGAATTCATGGACAGGGAATATGGTGCCCAGTGGAAATTTGGCTTCAGCCGTGACAGCCTGGCCCCGGGCTGGAACCTTAAGTTCAGGAAAGCGGGCCGCGCCCTCTGCGTTCTCTATCCGGCCAGAGGCCGCTTTACGCTGCTTGTGGTCATTGGGCGAAAGGAAAAGCCAGGCTTGGAGCTCCTGCTGCCCAGGCTCCCGGAGGAACTGCGGCAAATTTACCTTCAGGCAAAAGAAGGAAACGGCCAGCGCTGGCTCATGATAGAGCTAAAAAACGAAGGGGCCCTGTACCGCGGCGCTCTGGAGCTGATAGCCCTCCGCCGGACGGCGCGTCGGGGATGAAACCGGGCCGGGGAATGCCGTGCCCATCTTGAAATGTACAGAGGAGATGGTGTATATTAGGACTTGCGGATCATGGCGCGTAAAAGGACCGCGCCGTGCATTTTGCCGATGAGAGGAGGGCTTTGCCCGTGGAAGAGAGAACGCTGAGGGGCGCAATGCTCCTTGGGGAGGAGGCCATGGAACGGCTCCGGGCCAGCCATGTGGCCGTATTCGGCCTGGGGGGCGTGGGCTCCTGGTGCGCTGAGGCCCTGGTCCGGACGGGCGTAGGCAAACTCAGCCTTATAGACCGGGATCTGGTGAGCCCCGGAAACCTGAACCGCCAGCTCTGTGCCCTTCAGTCCACCCTGGGCCAGCCCAAGGCCGAAGCCATGGCCCAAAGGCTCCGTGACATTGCCCCGGATATAGAGCTCCGGCCCATCCAGGGCCATTATGAGGCGGAAAATCGGGATATTTTCTTTTCAGATTACGACTATGTGGCCGACGCGATCGACCTGGTCTCCTGCAAGACGGACCTTATAATAAGCTGCCTTCAGCGAGGCATACCCATCATCTCCGCCCTGGGTACAGGGAACAAGCTTGACGCTGGCCAGCTGCGTATCTGCGACATTTCCCAGACCAGCGGCTGTGCCCTGGCGCGAGTCATGCGCCGTGAGCTGCGCCGCCGCGGGGTGGAGCGGCACACCGTGGTCTTCAGCCCGGAGCAGCCCCTGAAGCCCCGGCAGTATGAAGCGCCTCCCCCGGGCCGCCGCAGCGTACCCGGTTCCCTGATATGGCTCCCAGCCTCCGCCGGCCTGCTAATGTGTCAGCACATAGTGACCGAACTCATATCAGCTCCCTGATCCCGCTGCCTGAGAGCGTCGCCGCGTCAGAAGAAACGGACTGCATAGGCTCCCTCGGGGAGGGAGCCTATGCAGTCCGTTTC
>DBGBEC010000028.1:0-5588 GCA_048477415.1 Candidatus Limivicinus sp.
AACCTCCGGCACCTTTAAATTCACCGAGCTTGGAAACGCCAAGAAAGGCATTGATGTGTTCGTTGTTGGCGGCGGCGGAGGCGGCGGGGGAAATAATGATAGTAATGGCGCTGGATGTGGCGGCGGAGGCGGCTATACCAAGACCAAGACCATGACCCCGGCGGCAAATACTAACTACAGCCTTTCAATAGGGGCTGGCGGAACTGGGGCAAATCTTAATCACGCCATAAGAGGCCATGGCGGTAATGGCGGCTCAACAAGTGGTTTTGGATGTTCCGCTTCAGGAGGCTACGGCGGCTCTTCTGCCGGCGGCACCAAGTCTTACGGCGGCTGCGGCGGCTCAGGCGGCGGCGTAAGCGATAACGGTGCGGGTGGATCTGACGGCGGCAATGGCGGAAAAGCCTCAAGCAATCACGGGCAGGGGCAGCACACAACTACACGGGCGTTTGGCTCTTCCAGCGGCGAGTTATATGCCGGTGGCGGTGGAGCGGGCAGCAACAGCGCCGGTGGAGCTGGCGGCGGTGGACGAGCTTCCAATACCGTTGGTTCCTCCTATCCCGGCGTCGTGAATACTGGCGGCGGCGGTCCAGGCGGTTCTTACCTTGTCGGCGCTAATTATACAAAGGTGGGCGGCAAGAATGGCGGCAGCGGGATAGTGATAATCCGCAACAAGAGATAAGGGGTGAGATGATGAATTACGCGACCAATATAGCGCTGATCGATAGAGCGACAAAGCTTGTTACCAATGTGATCTGGGGCTTGATCTATCAGGAAGAGGAATTCAACACAGAGACACATCAGGCAGTGGTCATTGAGGACCTGGCGGTCCAGACGGGCGACAGCTACGACGGAGCGAACTTCTATCACGAGGGGCAGCTCGTCAGGAGCCGTGCGGAGGAGATGGCGGAGCTCACATCCGCCCTGGAGCTTTTGGGGGTGACGGAATGAGCATTATGGAAAAAGCCCGGGCGCTCCGGGCGGCAATGGACAGGGCCGGGGCCTTCCTCACTGACGAGCAGGCCCTGGGCGCGAAGGAGCTCTATCCCCGCTGGGAGAGCCTGGCGGAGAGCGGCGTCACCGCCGGGGAAAAGGGCTTTCGCTTCCGGTATGGGGACGCGCTGTATAAAACCGCCCAGCCCGGCCTTGGCTTTCAGCCCCAGTGGGTCCCTGGTCAGGGCACAGAGAGCCTCTACACCCGCATAGACGAGAGCCACGCCGGGACCTTAGACGATCCCATACCCTACAGCGGCAACATGGAGCTCGTGCAGGACCTGTACTACAGCCAGTACGGCCTTACATACCTCTGCACCCGGAGCAGCGGCAGCCCCCTGCATAACCCGCTGGAGGAGCTCGTGGGGATATATGTGGAGGCGCTGTCATGAGCAAAACAGGAGCGGGGCTTGTGGAATACGCCCGGGCCCAGTTGGGGCGGCCCTATTGGTGGGGCACCTTTGGGCAGCGGGCCAGTGAGAGCCTGTATCTGGAAAAAAAGAGGCAGTATCCGGGCTATTACCAGGCGGGGGATTTTTACAGCCAGTTCGGCCAGAGAGTGCACGACTGCGTGGGGCTCATAAAAGGCTACCGGTGGAGCGCCGGGCCCGACAGCGCCCCTGACTATGCAGGCTCGCAGGACGTGGCCGTGTCCGGGCTTTACAGGCAGTGCGGCAAAAAGGGCCCCATCACCACCCTGCCGGAGACCCCGGGGGCCTGCGTGTTCATGGGCAATATGGGACATGTGGGCGTGTACATCGGCAAGGGCCGGGTGATAGAGGCCCGGGGCCATGCCCACGGCGTGGTGGAGACGGCTTTGAGCGGTCGGGGCTGGGCCTATTGGGGCCTGCCGGACTGGATAGAATACGGCGCGGACGGGGGGCAGGAGACGGAGACGCCGGGTATCGTCATCCCGGCTCCGGGCTGGACGAGCCCCAGCTATAAATACAGCCTGGGCCTGTATCTGTTAAAGGAGGGCATGGCCCACCCCCAGGTCAGGGCCGCCCAGCAGCTCCTCGCCGCCCAGGGCCACGGCTGCGGCCCGGACGGAGACGACGGCCGGATGGGGCCGAGGACCGTCAAGGCCGTCAAGGCCTTCCAGCAGTCAAAGGGCCTGCTGAGCGACGGCGAGATCGGCGGCGATACCTGGACGGCGCTGCTCTCACCCTGAAAACAAACCGAAAGGAGAAGGAGTTATGACGAGCATAAAGACAGAGGAGAAGAGCTATCAGGACTATAACAAGGAGACGGAGAAGCAGATATCGGGGCTGTACGACAGCCGTAAGGAGGCGCAGCTTGAGCAGCTAAAGGGCTCGTATGAGGAGAGCCGGGCAGAGGCCCAGGCGGCGGCGGACAAGATACCGGTGACGTATCGCGAGAAAGCGAACCAACTGGCGGCCAGCCGCGAGCGGGACCGGCAGAGCTTCAACACCCAGGCGGCGGCCCGCGGTCTGAACACAGGCACGGCCTCCCAGGCGGCCCTGGCCCAGAACAGCGCCTGGCAGCGTGACTACGGCGCACTGCGCAAGGCCCAGGCCCAGGACGAGAGCGAGGCCCAGCGGGGCCTTGCCCAGCTCACCGCCCGGTATCAGCGGGACATAGACGCCGCCGTGGCCGAGAGCGACTATCAGAAGGCGGCGGCCCTGCTCAACGAGTATAGGGACCGCTATAACCGGGACCTGCACAAGGCCCAGACCCTGGCCTCCTTCGGCGACTTCAGCATGTACGCCGAGTTATACGGCCAGGCCCAGGCGGACAGCATGTACAAAAGCTGGAAAGCCCAAAATCCCCTCCTGGCCTACAATACCGGCGGCATAAGCGCCCAGGAATACCGCTCCATGACCGGCAGCTATCCCCCCGGCTACACCCCGCCCGCCTCCACCGGCGGCTGGTATCCTTACGATCCTCAGAGTACGCTTCCTGAAGAAGAAGGCGACACTGATGAAAATCCAGGTACAGGCTCTGGAATTAGTGGAAGCCTTGGCATCTCTTTAGGGCAAGCCTTAAAGTTGGCAAGCGACCCCGCTGCGGCAGCATATTACGATTATATGACGAGGCGGCGGTATGGTGATAGATAAAGAGGCGGCACAAACGCTGATACACAAAAGACATACCACCAAAGATGATGCTTCCAAACGGAATAAAACAATAACGGGAGGTGACACATGGCGTATTTATCATACAAGGAATTCGCCAAGGAACACAACAGGCTGATGAGCTCTGGCATGTCAAGTCAGGAAGCGGTAGACAGTATGGTGCAGGCTTCTTACCCTCCGAAGCAGACGGCCCAGCCCCCGGCCCAGACAGCCAAGCCACAGAACACAGCCGGGCCCGGCCAAGCGCCGTTCATAGACTACTTCGCCCCACAGAGGATAGAGAGATACGAGTGGGAGAACAGGCCCGCCGCAAAGCAGCCTGGCGCGTACCAGCCGGGCTTCCAGCAGAGCCAGCGTGACCAGGGCTGGATAACGGAATGGAGCGCCAAGCCCCCGGGCCAGACGAAGCCGGTAAACAGCTCCCAGCCCAGGCCGAGGCCCATCCAGCCAAATAAATTCCAGTCATCCAGGGCCCCGAGCCCGGAGGAGCTTATAAACACCTACGCCCACAAGCCCCCGGCCCGGACGAAGCCGGTGAGCGGCTACCAGCCCGGCAAGCTCCAGCAGCCCAGGGCCACGATCATGACGGGACATGACGACTACCCCTCCGCCCAGCCCCTGGGCAGCGGCGTGGCGGGACAGGGGAGGCACCAGCTCCAGCTCATGTCCCTGGAGCAGAACAGCCCCGCCGGAACACCCGCCACGTCCAAATACTCCGACAAAGGCCAGGCCGAGGCCGCGAAGGGCGCGCAAGACACGGGTGACGGCTTCCGGACCCAGAGCAAAGACCTGGAAGCAAAGTTAGAAGAGGCCTCCAGCACATCCAAGACAGTGAGCTTTAAGAATGCAGCGCAGGACGGCATGTGGAAGTTAGGAAACATGTCCAAAACCTCCCCAGAACCATCGCCCGAGGAGGAACTTTACAACGCTTTGTCAAATACCTATGTAGAGATCCGTTCAAGTGGTCATACAACAATGGAGTGGTACGGGCTCAAGAAAAGTGAATACGAGGAGAGCGAGCGGAAACTTGAGCAGGCGAAGCTGGCAAAAAACCTTGTTGATCGTGGCGAGCTGTATCCGGGGCAGTGGCTTTATGACGAGTACTTCGCCGGAGGCAGCCCGGAAGCGCGGATCGAAGAGCTCAGTATCCAGCTCGCGAAGGCGGAAAAAGACCTGGAATACGCCAAAGCGCTGCGCTATGTCGATGTTCTGACCGCGGAAGACTTTGACCAGGCCAGAGCTGACGGCAAAAAGCTTTTTGAGGCAGACTTGGAGGACCGAGACCTGCCGGATCTTTTAGAGTATCTGGACAGAGATCCCATGAATGCTGTCGGCGCGACAGCAAGCTTCACCGTAGACAGTTGGCTCAATGACCTCAGCTATATGGAACCCACAAAAGACTGGAGCGAGACTGAGATCCAGATATTTTTCTATCTCTTTTCCAAAAACGAAGAGGAGGCGCGGGCTTACGGCAGGACGATAAACGAAAGGATAGCCGAGGTCAAAAGAGCGCAGGAATATCGTGATCAGATGGATTGGGCGCAGGAAAGCTGGCCCAACGCGCTGGTAGGTTCCGCAGCTTCGGTCGCCACGCCCTACATGGGGGTAGCCGAGTATTTGAACAAGTGGTTGGAGGGCTTGGTCCGGGGAGACGTCGCGCCGAGGGATCAGCTCCTTCCGACGGAAGGCGGAAAGGCTTTTCGCGAGGGGATAGAAGGATATCTGAACAGCTTCGGCACCACGGACGAGGATATCCCCTTAACAGGCGGTATGGGCCGTGGGGATCTTTACCAGATGTCCATGAAGGCAATAGATCTGCTGACACAGTACCTTCTGCTCGGGGCCAAAGGAATGTCCGTCATACAGGCGACTGAAGCTGCGAACGTCACCTTTGACAACATGATGTCTCGGGGCCTTGGAGTGGAAAAAGCGTCCGCCCTCTCATTTGCCAATGCCTCGATCAGCGTCCTGCTGTACAACTACGGCGCTTCAAATGTCCTGAAGGTCAAGGATCCGTCCACGCTCGCCGGGTACTTCACCCGCCTGTTCAAAGGCACCGCCAACGTAGCCGCCGGTACCGTAGCCTACGAGGCCTTCTATGCTCTTTCCGACGCCATAATAAACGAGGATAAGAGCGAGATAGAGACCGCGGTGAGAGCCTACATATCCCAGGGCATGAGCGAGAGCGAGGCGCGGGAAAAGGCCAGCCTTGACTGGTTTGCAGGGCTGGGGGACAACTTAGTGTACAACGAGGGCATATACATCCTGTTTGCCTTGCTTATGGGCAACTTTGAAGTTACGAAAAGGGACTACAAAGGACTGAAGCATGGCCAGAACGCAATGCAGCTCCCTCCCCTGTCGGAAGGCATTGTGCCCGTCGGCACCGAAAGCGGCGCTCTCGTTCCATATACCCATCCGAAGGGCGGTCTCGCCATCCCCGGATACATCGGTCCGCCCCCTCAGTCCGGTCTCACCCCCGGATCCGAAACCTTGCAATTGCCC